>JBNMJJ010000212.1:0-4769 GCA_050873745.1 Lachnospiraceae bacterium
AGCAATAACTGGGCAAGCAGCAACCCAATAGGTAATAATTCAACGAGTAATAACCAGGTGTGCGTCACCCCAACGAGAAGCAACCCGCCAGGCCGACACCCCAATAAGCAACGCCTGGGCAAGCAGCACCCCACCAGATAACAACCAACCACTCCACACCCCAACCAAATTCAGAAAGGAGGCCCATATGGTATTTAATACAGGCGCAGCCCTGCTGGATGCTATTGTACTGGCAGTAGTTTCCAAAGAAAACGAAGGCACCTATGGCTATAAAATCACCCAGGATGTTCGGCAGGCCCTGGAGGTATCGGAATCCACTCTTTATCCGGTGCTGAGACGGCTTCAGAAGGATGGCTGCCTGGAGACCTATGACAGAGAATTTGCCGGCAGGAACAGGCGGTACTATCAGATTACGGAGGTGGGAGCCATTCAGCTTAGCCTGTACAGAGCCGAGTGGAAGGTTTATTCCACCAAAATCACCAGTATTTTTGAGGGAGGAGAACATTCATGACAAGACAGGAATTTATGGCCCATTTGGAAAAGCTGCTATGGGATATTTCGGAAAATGAACGTGAAGAAGCCCTGCAATACTATAATGATTACTTCGACGATGCCGGAAAAGAGAATGAGGAAGCGGTATTAAAGGAGCTGGGAAACCCTGTTCAGGTGGCAAAGAAAATTAAAGTCGGTTTTTCGGAAAATACCTCTGAATACTCGGAGCAGGGCTATGAGGACACCCGCTTCAGAGATGCGATGGAAATGATAGTAGAAGAGGAAAAATCAAACTGGCAGACAGAAGAAAGACAGTTTACTCAGGAAAAAGAAGCGGCAGAAAAACAGGTAAGGCATACAGGAAAGGGCTGGAAGATGCTGGCAATCATCCTTTTGTGCATCATCACCCTTCCCGTCATTGTTCCTCTGGGAATAGCATTATTGGCCACTGTTTTTTCTCTTTTGTTAGCTGTTATCCTTATTTTTTTCGGAATTGGAACAGCAGTAGTTATCGTCCTCACTGGAGGACTGATTTTTTTCGGAGTGGGAATCGGGAAAATTTTTCTTGCCCCGGCAATCGGACTGGCCTTGATGGGAGTGGGCTGCCTCCTTTTTTCCTTGGGATTGTTGTCTGCCCTGGCTTTAGGCTGGTGCGGAGTGAAGTTCATTCCCTGGCTGATTCGGGGAGTGGTAAAGCTTATCCGTTTTCCCTTTAGAAAGGCAGGTGCTTCCGTATGAAAAAAATAACAAAACTATGCGTTGCGATTTCCATTATTACAGCCGTTGTGGGAACCATTGCTCTCTTTGCGGGAATGACCATGGGGGCAAGGCCGGAGGATTTTTTACAGATTAATATCGGAAGCAGGGGGATAACCGTTGAAGGGGCTCCCTGGCTTCAGATTTCGGGGAATGTGGAAAATACTGACGGTGAAATGCGGGAAGAGACCATCCCCGCAGGGCAGATTGACAGTATAAAAATGAAGATTACGGGAGGTGAGGTGAATATTCGTCTTACTGATAACAGTGAGACGATTACCTGTTACAGCAATCGGAATCAGAAGCTGTGCAGTGTCGAATACAATACCCTGACTATTCAGGATGACGGCCTGTGGGAGGACCTTCAACTGGAGCTTTATCTGCCGGAAAAAATCTGGAAAAAGGTTGCTTTGGAGCTGGGAGCCGGCTCTGCTCATATCGAGAATTTGCAGGCAGAGAAGGCTTCGGTGACGCTGGGAGCGGGAGAGGTAACGCTGGACTTTCTGTTTTGCACCGACAGGGTAGATTTTAAGGTAGGTACCGGAGAACTGACTGCGGCATTCTGCGATGTAAAGAACCTGAAGCTGGACTGCGGCATAGGGAGCATGGCGGTGGTTCTGGCCGGCGGGGAATCGGACTATGATTACCGGCTGCAGTGCGGTCTGGGCATAATCAGGCTCCCAGACCAGGAGTTTACCGGAACGAGGTGGGAAAATAAGGTAAATACCGGCACAGAAAAGAAAGTAGAGGCAAACTGCGGCATAGGGGAAATCGTGATTGATTTTGCTGAAACGGAGTAAATTTTTGCAATATACAGATTTTGATGTTATAATAAAAAAAGAACGTTAAATAGCGTGGATAACTGGCAGACAAGCTGTTTTAGGAAAAGGAATCAGCTTAAGAGGAAGAAAGGAAGGGAAGGTTATGGAACAGAAAAAATTAGTAAAATCCAGCACGAACAGGATGATTTGCGGGGTATGCGGAGGGATTGGGGAGTATGTTAATGTATACCCCACTCTGATTCGTTTAATCTGGGTTATTCTCACTATCGGCCCTTTCGGATTGGGCCTGTTAGCCTACATTCTGGCAGCCGTAATTATGCCTGAGGATTTTTAAAGAATTAATCTATAAGTCCCCCCCAGAGACAGGAGGAATAGAATCTCCCTTTTATCTGTTTGTGATAAAAGGGGGATTTTTGCTGTACTTTCCAATTTGGCGGCAAATTTTTTCTTAAATTTTCCTTTCTTTACCAGTAAAAGGATTACAAAGGGAAAACAACTGTGGTAGAATATCCTTTACAAAGACAGGGAAAGCTAATAAAGCGTCCCTGTTACATAATGTAAAACACTTCAGAATGGAGATAAGCATGAAAAAACTGGTTACCATTATCATATGTAAAATACTTCGTTTTATCGGAAAACTCGTGGGAAAGGGAAGTTCCATGCCGGGAAAGATTGCCCTGAAAATCTGTCCCGATATTTTAAAGAGGGTTACCCTTCCTCCCTATATCATTGCGGTAACGGGAAGTAACGGAAAAACCTCTACGGTGGAGATGATTGCCCATATTTTGACCGCAAACGGAAAAAAAGTAGCCTGGAACAGAGAGGGCTCCAACCAGATTGAAGGAGTAACTACCCTGGTGCTGAATAGCTGCACCCTGGGAGGAAAGGTGACTGCGGACATTTTACTGATTGAAAGTGACGAGCGTTTTGCCCGGTATACCTTCAAATACATCACCCCTACCCATTATGTTATTACCAATTTATACCGGGACCAGCTTACCCGAAACGGTCATCCCGAATGGGTATATAATGCGCTTTTGGACAGTATTCATGAGGAAACACAGCTTATCCTGAATGCAGACGACCCTCTGGTTTCCTGCTTTGGGTACGGCAAAAAAAATGTGGTGTGGTTCGGAGCCGGAGACCTGAGCTCCGACACCACGGAATTTGAGGGAGTATACCATGATGGCGCATACTGTCCCCATTGCAAACAGCCCATGACCTATACCAAATACCACTACAACCACATTGGGCATTATCACTGCGAAAGCTGCGGCCACAGGCGCAACGATACCGCCTATACGGTGACCAGTGCGGATTTAAACAAGGGTGTGGCGGTAATCAACGGCCGGTTTGAAATCAAACTTGCTTTAAAATCACTGTACAATATTTACAATATCCTTGCTGCCTTTACGGTAGCTTTTCTGACGGGAATTGAAGGAGAAAAAATCGTTCCTTACATTAATAATTATGTGCTGAAAAATGGCCGTGTAGTTACCTTTTCACTGGGCAGCAGGAAGGGGACTCTGCTGACCTCCAAACATGAAAACAGTATTTCCTATAACCAGTCTTTACGCATTGCGGCGGCGGATAAGGAAGGCTGTGATGTGCTGATTATTGTGGATGCAGTCAGCCGCAAATATTTTACCAGTGACGTTTCCTGGCTTTGGGATATTGATTTTCATTTGCTGGCCAGCGACAGTGTGAAGCAGATTCTGCTGGCGGGAACCTACTGCAGCGATTTGGCGGTGCGTTTTTCCTATACAGATATTTTACCGGAAAAAATCAAAGTTCTGGATACGGTGGAGGAGGCAGTAGCCGCTCTGGACAATGAACGAAAAGAAAAAATATACGTCATTACCTGTTTTTCGGATAAGGACAAGTTCCTGGGCAAAGTGAAGGTGGATTAGAGAAAGTGAGTGGAGGAAGAGATGAAAATACTGCATCTGTATCATGATATAATGAATTTGTATGGAGAGTATGGAAATATCCGTGCTCTGACCCGTATGCTGGAAAAAAGCGGAATAGCGTATGAACTGGACTGTCTTTCTGTGGCGGACAAACCCTGTCTGGCAGAGTATGATTTTATTTATGTGGGCTCCGGTACGGAAAGCAACCAGAAGTATGTTTTGCAGCACCTGTCTACTGTTAAGGAAGAGCTGCAGGAATATATTGCATCCGGAAGGCTTTTGCTGATGACCGGAAACTCCTTTGAGCTTCTGGGAGAAAAGCTGACCGATGCAAAGGGGAAAGAGTATGAGGGCCTTGGACTGTTTTCTTTTACGGTAAAGGAGCAGGACAGAACCAGAAACACAGGTGATGCTGTTTTTACTATGGAAGGACTGGAGCATCCGCTGGTGGGCTTCATCAACAAATGCAGTACCATTGAAGGCATAGACACTCCCCTTTTTCAGGTGAAAATGGGCCTGGGCAATAAGGGGCAGGGTGGAACAGAGGGAATCCGCTGCCAAAACTTTTTCGGCACCCATCTCACCGGCCCGGTACTCGTAAAAAATCCCTACTTTCTTATCTACCTGGCAGAGCTTTTGTGTGCCCGTCAGAAGACGGAAGAGGGGGACAAGACGGAAGGGAAATTAGAAGCCGACGGAAAGCAGAGGGAAGAGTTAAGCAGCGATACCGAGGCTGAAACAGGCAGAAATGCCGAAGCCGAGACAGGCAGGGACGCCGGCTTAAACACTTCCTGGCTTAAATACGAATTTGCAGGCTACGAAGTGACTC
>JBNMJJ010000213.1:0-4764 GCA_050873745.1 Lachnospiraceae bacterium
GATTGATGTTATTTGCTCTGCAATGCTTAATCAAGGATTAAGCAGCATGACAGAAGGTGTGATTGAAATAATTAAAACTCTGCTATTTACTCTGAGCGGCTATTTGTTTGCCAAAAAAGAAAATGGAGATTAATCAATATTTGTTCTACATATAGCAAAAATAGTAAAAAGCCTTAAACTTGGGGAATGTTAAAAAGCCCTGATTTAAGGCTTTTTATTATGATGAAATTCAAAATAAAACGGCTCTGTTTTCGTGTCGTATAATTGTGTGATAAGATAAATTTATGTGTATTACTTTATGCTTTACTATACAATTATACAGAGAGGAAATAAGTAAAAAACACTGGAAAATCAACGTTCCCAGTGTTTTTAAAGATTGGTAATACTAACTTTCATAACTGCGGATGAAGGGACTCGAACCCCCACGGTCTCCCACTAGAACCTAAATCTAGCGCGTCTGCCAATTCCGCCACATCCGCAAAGCTATTCTATTATATAAAAGAAGGGTTTGAGTGTCAATTACTTTTTTGCAATGATTAAGGTGCTGGGGAGGAAAAGGCCATTCTTAGAACGAGATTTGTCAGAGAATTGGGTATATAGAAAAAAAGAGCTTCGCTCTGCCGAATTTATCCCTCTGAAATAGAAAATTAGGTAAGGAAATGGTTTACATAAATTTGTGATTGTCTATATGCCGAAAAATTTGCCTGTATTGCCTAAAATTCTTCTAATTTTTAGGCATAGTGGGTGTATTTTTCCTTATATAGACAATCTTGCATCATCAAAAGATGAGTATGTGGGAAATGAGCAAAATTCTGGAGTTTTTTCGGCACTGGAAGAGAAAAATATTGCATATACCAAAAAAACGATAATTACTGAAAAGGGGGTCTGGCTGGGAAGCCATATGCGAAGAATTTTTAAACCTCTCACCAGAGAACATTTTTCTAAGAAGTCCGGACTTCCCCAGTATAGTCCCCAACGTCTGAAAAAACAATTCGCTGACAGAGAAATCATTGACATTCGTATAAGACTATGGTAGTTTAAAACAAACTACCATAGTCTTATACGAAAGGAGAAAAACGGTGAAAGAAGACAACATTAAGCTCTTTGACTCTGAACTGAAAGTTATGGATGTTTTGTGGAAAGAAGGCGTTATCCCGGCAAAGTATGTAGCGGACATTTTAAATCGGGAAGTGGGATGGAATAAGAATACCACTTACACGCTGATTAAAAGGTGTATAAAGAAGGGAGCAATAGAGCGCACGGAACCGAACTTTATGTGCCAGGCTTTAATATCAAAAGAAGAAGTGCAGGAGGCAGAGACGAATGAGCTGGTAAACAAAATATATGATGGTTCTACGGATAAATTGTTTGCAGCCCTTCTGGGAAGAAAGAAGCTTTCAGAAGAACAGATTGAAAAGTTGAAGCAAATCGTCGGCAGTTTGGAATGAGGCAGTGTGTATAAGCCTATGAGGAATAGTAGCGCTGAGACTAACCCTTCCTTTCAGCGTATCTTCTTTGCTCTGTATAAATTTACCGTCCCAGGGCAAACAGGGCAAACGCATGAGTAAATAAAGTATGAATAAAAATGAAACACCGTTTTGAATTACCGGAGGAGATATGGTAAAATCAGAAAAAAGCGGTGTTTTATTTATGAGGATTCAAAAATGGATTACCATATACAGGATATGCAAGTGCTCCATCTGAATTAGGGTGAACTGCAAATGAAATTGTTATGCGAAGATATGGAGGTGACTTTGAAGTTTTTGAAGGACAAACACCAAAGGTAATGTATATTGGAGAAGGTAAAAAGGGGAAATGGACAGCAAGAAGTCTGGAACAGCGTTATTATGAATTGGATGTTCAAAGAGCAGGGGCAAAGGTTGCTAATAGGCAAATTGTACCCCTTAGCCAGAGGAGGTTATCATAATGAAGAAGGTAATTTGGAGAGCTAATCGAGTGATTAGCATAGAAACAAAATGTAAAGATGAAAGTAGGAAAGAAAATGTCTATGTATTAGCACAAATGATTAATAAGGCTCAGTTATTAGTGTTTAATTTGTTTAATAAGGATAATAATTGGGAAAATATCAACTTGAAAGAGGTGCCTATTTTATTCTGTACATCTGTAACAAACCAGTTTATCTCCAGCAGCAATATTTTTAAACAAGAAATAGAGCCACTAAAAGATTATCAGCCACCTAAGCGCAGAATCGATTCAATGGGTGGAAGTGTCAGAGAGGTAACTTTATGGAAAGGAACGCCTGATGAGCGAACAATATTGACAATAGGAGGACCTGGAGGTAGATTGATGGAAGGAAATATTCCAGATTGGATTGAGATTATGCAACAAATTTCTTTTACAGATGATGAGACGATAGATAAGTATGAATTAACAAATATTCGTATTTATCCTGAATTTAATGAACGATTATATCTCTGTTATAAATTTGGTAAAAATGTAGATCCGATGAAGGATATTGTTTTTAATAGACAGATACCTTTAGAGTACAAAGAATATGTTGATATTATGATGTCATAAAGTCAGAAGAAGGAGAAATAAGTTTATGCAGTGGATATTAAAACTAAATGCACGATTTCAGCCCATTCACAGGTTTGAATTGGAAGATGCATTACAGGAGATTTTTCAAGGAGAGGGTATAGGAGAAGTGACAGGAGGAGGTACGGTGCAAAATGCAGACGGGGAGATTATATCTTGCGATATAGAATTTGATTTGGATGAAGATGTATTAAATAATATAAGTAGATTGGTGGAATTGATAAATGAAATTGGCATTCCAAAAGGGTCTGTTTTGAAGAGAGCAGAAGAAATTCCAATAGGAACATTAGAGGGATTGGCAAATTATTCAAATGGGACAGAGCTATCGGATGAAGTTTATCAGAATTGTGACATAAATTATGTTATAGAGCAAATGGAGTCAATGATACAGGGGATAGGAAGGATGTATAGTTATTGGGAAGGTGCTCAATGGACAGGCTTATATTTCTATGGAAAATCTTTTGAACAGATGAAACAGAAAATTGAGCCGATGATTTCATCTTATCCATTGTGCCAGAAAAGTCGCATAGAGCAAATTGCATAGTGGAATCAAAATACCCCCTTACTTAACACATCCACCGTTTACGCTATTATGATACACAGCAGAATCCCATTGGACTGGTAGGTGGAAATCCGATGTTGTAGGGGTATGTTAATGATTCGAATATAGGTTTTGATATATTTGAATTAAAGAAAAACTATAGTATCATACAAAAGTTAATAACATTTGATGAAGCCTGGGAATTAATGAAAAAAGGGCTACAAAGCACGAGACAAGATGTATTTGCACATTACTAAGGATTAAACATAAGGAGAACAAAACGGTGAAAGATTTTTTTAGAGATTTAGAAAGTATGATTCAAGAAGCAGTAAAAAAAGAAGTAATACAAATATTAAAACAGACAGGTGAGGAAAAGGTATATGGAGTTGCATTGGTAACAGATAGCGATTGCATTACATTATATTTAGTAGCAAATACTTATGAATATATGAGAAAAAAGGATGAAGAAGAGATAAAAAGGTATCAGCAATATATGAAACAGTATCCAAATCTATATCGACATGAATTATCTGAAGAATCTATTAAAATGGTACGAGAGGGTACCAGATATATTACGAAATGGGATTGTCAGGAATGGGGTTATTCTATTGGAAAAGAAGGCGACTTCGTTAAAGTAAGTGAAGTGCTATTCAAAAAAGCAGAGGAAAGGTGGGCTGACAAGGAAAAAGCGGAAGCAGAGGAAGAAGAATATCAAAACGAATTTTTTAAAACGGTTATCTCTGCATTTAAGAAAGTAATTGATGGAAAAGTATTTGGAGAAAATACCGGAGAAATCACCTATTTTGTGTCCATATCGGATGATGAAAGAACACCGGAGATTGAAAATGAATCAGCAAGGTTACTTAATTCAGAAAGTATATATAAGGAATTTCTGGAAAAGGTTGAAGTTTTTGAGTAGGGTAATGAGAACATTCATGCGTATGCCGTCCCGCTCTTGACATTTTACACCGGATATGCTATGGTAAAAAAGTTGAAAGGGAGTAGTTGTTTTATGTAATCAACATACCCTGGCGGAACGGTTGAAGGCTGCCATGGTTACATACTTTCAGAAGAAAGAACGAGACTTTTGACACGAAAGGGCTTTTCGTGTTGAAAGTCTTTTTATATTATCCCATAAAGCAAAATTTTTTACAATCAATACATCAAAGGGAAAGAGACGTTTTCAGTAAAACGCCTCGGAATGGAGGAAAAAATGGAATTCTTGATTCAGATTGGGCTGTTGGTTTTGGGATTTGTAATGTTGATGAAAGGAGCCGACTGGTTTGTGGAAGGGGCATCCAGGCTTGCGGATAAGTTTGGAATTCCCCAGCTGGTCATTGGCCTGACGATTGTGGCTATGGGAACCAGCGCTCCGGAGGCGGCGGTGAGTATTTCGGCAGCCTTGCGGCAGAATGCCGGAATTACCATCGGTAATGTACTGGGAAGCAACATTATGAATATTCTTCTGATTCTGGGCCTTACTTCTGCCATCAGAGCCATATCGGTACAGAAGTCTACGGTGAAAAATGAAATCCCTTTTTTAATCGGCATTTCCCTTTTACTGCCGTTTTTGGGACTGACCGATGGAAGTATCGGACGGATGGACGGAGTGATTCTCTGGATACTGTTTATCGCTTATCTTTTGTATCTGCTCCGCATGACGAAGA
>JBNMJJ010000214.1:0-4727 GCA_050873745.1 Lachnospiraceae bacterium
GGAAACGAGTGAACAGGCAAGCGGTGAAGCAACTGGAGAAACGAGTGAACAGGCAGAAATTCAAAAGCCTGAGGCTTTCGACGGGGATATTACAAATAATTCTCTGGCAGTTAGTCCTGATGAAAAAATTGCTGTAGTATCTTACAGTAAGATTCCCGGGATTAAGGTATACGACTTAGCGGAAAAGAAACTTGTAGCCCAGATAGAGGAGTTTGTCACGCCCAGACATATCGCATTTTCAAAGGATGGAAAACATTTTTATGCTTCAGATAGTTCCTATGGGTCAATCAGAGAATTTGACAGTGCAACACTGGAAGTTACCAATACCTTTGAATTGGAGCAGGGAGTTTTTGGATTTGCCATTACAAACGATGGAAAAAGAATATTTGCCAACAATCAGTTTAACAGCACAGTTACTGTAATCAATTTAGAAAGCGGTACTGTTGAAAAAGTGATTGAAGGATTTAGCCGCCCCAGACAGGGAATAGTTATAGACAGTAAAGATACCTATGCTTATGTGACTAACTTTGAGGGAAACGATGTAAGAGTAGTTAATACTGAAACTTTGGAGATTGAAAAAACACTTACAGGGATTCCGGATGTAAGAGCTATTTCAGTAGATAAGGAAGGAAAGTATTTATACGGGGCATCCAGCAGTGAAAATACAATCAACGTAGTAGATATATCTACAGGTGAATTGGTTAAATCGATAAAAGTAGGGGAAGAACCCTATGGTTCAGCCTTATCACCTGACGGCAAAACGATATTAACAGGTGAGAAAGCAAGTAATCAGGTAAGTGTAATCAATGTGGACACACTGGAAGTTGAAAGAAGCATTACCGGATTAAATGAACCAAGACAGGCCATTAAGTACAGCCAGACAGAAGGACAGGCCTATGTGCTTAATGAGGATTTAAGTATTACAATTATTGACTATTTAAATGGAGAAATTGTAGAGAATATAGCTGAATAAGGAGAAAATCCTGCTATAATAATTACAGATATACTCATAAAAGAGCAAATAGAGCTGTTGGAAGGTAAGCCAATAGCTTTATTTGCATTATTTGGAGATGAATGGTGTGTATAAATTATTAATTGTTGATGATGAGAGGATTGTCAGGCAGGGGATAATAAAAAGTATAGATTTTAAAGCCCTTGGAGTCAGTGAAGTATTTGAGGCAGAAAATGGAAAAGCGGCATTGGCAATAGTGGAGGAAAATCCTGTCGATATAGTTTTGGTTGATATTAATATGCCTAAGATGAATGGTATAGATTTTGCAAAAAACATAAAACTAATAGATAAAAGTATAAAAATTGCATTTATTACGGGATATGATTATTTTGATTATGCTTTAAGCGCTATAAAGATAGGTGTTGATGACTATATACTAAAGCCTGTTTCCAAAAAAGATGTGATAGAGGTTTTGAATAAACTAATCGATAAGAAGAAAGAGGAAGGACGCTCCCAGGTTTTACAGGAAGTCGTTGATGGATTGACTAAAAATACATCTGACAGCAAAGATGGAGCGGATAAGGAACTGATAAAAAGTATAATAGAAGAGAATATCAACAATAAGGATTTTACCTTAAATATGCTTGCTGCAAAGCTGGGATTTAGTGTAGGCTATTTAAGTACTCTGTTTAAAAAACTTTTCGGCATTAATTTCAGGGAGTATATACTCGACTTAAGACTGGAAAGGGCTAAATTATTGATTTTATCTACTTCTATGCGTAATTATGAAATTGCAGCAGCCATAGGGATTGAAGACCCGAATTATTTCAGTGCCTGCTTTAAAAGGCGGTATAATTTAACTATTACAGAGTTCAGAGCGTGTATGGGGAATGCAAAATGGTCAATTTCAGAGGAATAAAGATACAGGTGTCAATTTTTTATATAAGCATAAGTTTTTTCATTATCATTATTTTCAGTGCAATAATTTATTCCAGTGTTTCTAATATATTCGTAGAAGATGGTATATCGAAAACGACAATGGCGATTGAAAACAGCAAGGACATTCTGGGGATTTACATAGATAAAGTAAAGGGTATATCGGAAATAATAGCAAAAAATCAAAGTGTGATAAATTATTTAAGTAATCAGGATGGGGAACTTGGCCATATAGATAAACTGATTGACACAATCTTAAAAACAGACAATCATATAAAAACCATTGTAATTATAGGAAGGGACGGACGGATTATAAGTAATGAAGATGAGTTTAGTATGTCCACCTCGAATGATATGATGGAGGAAGAATGGTATATCGAAGCAATCAATAATAATATGCCGATTTTTATGGGAGCAAGAAAGGAAAAGATTTACAGCGATACAGAGGAATGGGTTATATCTTTGAGTCAGGAAATAACCGATAATGCAGGAAATAATTTGGGAGTATTACTTATAGACATAAAATATTGCTTTATCGGGGATTATATAGAGGGTTTAAATTTGGGAAATAACGGGTATATTTATATGATAAATAATCAGGAGGAAATTATTTATCATAAGGATACTGCTTATTATGTGGATGAAGATAAAAAGAGGGAATTAATCGATACCTATAATAAGGGATATAGTTATGACAGGGAACTACGACAATTAACATACAGTACAAGGATAGAAAATGCAAATTGGATTTTAGTAGGAGTACTATCTTTAGATGGGATAGGGATGTTGGAAAAGCAGCTTTTTTATGTAGTAGTATTTCTGGGAGTTTTTATATTTGTAATTATGCTCATCAGTGGAACCTTTCTGGCGGACAGGATTTTAAAACCTTTGCGTAATATTGAGGAATCGATGAATGAAATAGAAAAGCTGGATGAGGTTAAAGTCTACAAACGGGGATTTTATGAGATTACATTATTAGAAGAAAATTATAATAAGATGATTAGAAGGATAAAAGAGCTGATGCGACAGCTTTCGGAGAAGGAGAAGCAGCTTAGAAAGCTTGAAGTGAATACGTTAATCAGTCAGATTAACCCCCATTTTTTATACAATACATTAGATACAATTGTTTGGATGGCAGAAGTGGGGGATGGCAACAAAGTTGTTGAGATGACAAAAGCATTGGCCAGATTTTTCAGATTATCCTTAAATAAGGGAAAAGAATTTGTTACTATTGAAGAGGAAATTAACCATATCAGGGAATATTTGTACATACAAAAAGTACGTTATGAAGATAAGTTAGAGTATACGATAAATGTAGATAGTAGTCTGTTAAAGGAGAAGATTCCTAAAATTATATTACAACCATTTGTGGAAAACAGTATCTATCATGGAATAAAGAATTTAGAGGGAAAAGGGCATATTAATATAGAAGCAAAAGCTGTATCTGATAAAATAATCTTAACGGTAGAAGATAATGGAATAGGATTCGATATGGAAAACACACAAAAAAGTGATGGACCAAAATTGAGTGGAATTGGAATTACTAATGTTGATAAGCGTATAAAATTATATTATGGTAAGGATTATGGAGTCAGAGTATATTCTGAGTCGGGAAATGGCTGTAAGGTAGAGGTGGTTATAGGATATAATCTGAACGAAATAGTATAATTCATGATAGAAGAATATTAGATAGAAGAATATTATCGTAATCTGCTTGAACCGAAATTTGCGTTCCATTATCGGCAAACGGGTCTATGCCCAGGAGATTTTGGAGGCTGAAGAAGACTGGGAATTGGTAATTGAATAGGTACATGAGAAGTAAATTTTGCCGATTGTGGCAGCGTCCTTTACCAGCAACATTACCAGAACGCCCCCCGCAGACATGACGTTGACATTTACTACTTTTTCGTTGGCAAGGTTGACCTGCCCGAATGACCGCCCGACCTATCCGGCCCAACCTAAAGTACCGAACAGGTCAGGCAAAATTGTATACACTAACTTCCATGATGCTGCTTTTGCAGCATTCCAAATCAGCAGGGAGAATACCCGTATTTTGGGCATTCTCCGGCGTGACCCCGGCATATGCTTCGCATAAGCCTCTGAAGTTCTTTATCACACATCAGAAAAAGTCCGGGGAAGGTATAGCCTCCCCTGTTTTGTTATAAAAGGTCCTCCTTGAGGTCATCTTCTTTATCCGTGCGTTCCATACCCAAAGATTTCCACTGATTATATTCAGAAGAGATAATCTGTTCAATATTATGGGCAAACATATTTTCGATGGTTTCCGCTTTGGTATTATAGGGGGCGGAATGGGTTTCAAATAATACCTTCTGATAACGGAGTAAATCACAGGCAGTCCGGTAGCCTATCCAGTTTTCCGGCCATTTATATAATCTGCCCAGTGACTTGATAATGGCGAGGGCAGCGCCGAAAACACCTACGATAAAGCCAATCATCCTAAAGCTGTCGGCATAAGCGGACAGCGATTAAGGCTGCCAGGATAATTTCGATAGTTTGGCTGACCGTATATTTTTTCTGGAAGGAGCAGGCCTTCTTTTCATACCATTCTATCTGACGGTTTACCCGTGTGTTTATGTACTCTTCGATATTAATTGCTTTACCCATTTTTCCTCCTCTCAACTGCCGGGCAGTTTTTATTCTAATGATTCAGGGCTGTGTGAAAAGCCGTGTATTACTCATATTTTGTCGATAAATCGGCCATTTGTCAATATTTTTTTTCATTGTGCCGAAAAGAAAAAAAGTGTATGATAAAAAGAAAGTCAGCCAGGAAAGGCGGACGAAAAATTTTTTTCATAAGATGGAGAGCAGGATGAAGAAC
>JBNMJJ010000215.1:0-4713 GCA_050873745.1 Lachnospiraceae bacterium
ACCAGCTTGCGGGAAGGTTTTTGCTTCAGGCGAAAGAAAGAACGGCCCTGCGGCTATTGAACCTTAAAGGCGGGCTGGCGGACAATGCCATTCCCCGGGAAACTACTTTAGAGCTTCTGGCGGAGGAATCCGCAGCTCTGGAGGCTCTGGTGAAGGAATTTGACGCCTGCTTAAAAGAGGAATATGCGGCTAAGGATTCGGGAATTTTCTGTCGGCTCAGTGCAGGAGAGTCGGGAAGCTATAATCCCCTGACCCGGGAAGATACATTGAAGGCTGCCACCTTAATCGGTTGTCTGCCGGGGGGAGTGCAGGCCTACAGCGGTCAGGTGGAGGGGCTGGTGGAGACCTCTCTGAATATGGGAATGTTAAGCAGCGATGAAGAAAAGATTTCTTTGGGCTTTTCCCTAAGAAGCTCCCTGGACAGTGCTAAATATGCCCTGAAAGCACAGCTTTTTGCCCTTACTGAGAGCCTGGGGGGAAGCTGTCAGGCTACCGGGGATTATCCCGGCTGGGCCTACCGTAAGGATTCGCCCTTAAGAGACAGGATGGTTGAGGTTTATGAGAGGATGTATGGAAAAAAGCCGGAAATCCAGGCTATCCATGCAGGGCTGGAGTGTGGATTTTTTCTGGGGAAAATCCCGGAGCTGGACTGTGTTTCCATAGGGCCTGATATGAAGGATATTCATACTACGGAAGAAACCATGAGCATTGCTTCTGTGGGCCGGACATGGGAATTTTTGTGTCAGGTTCTTAAGGGAGGATGAAATGAGCGGGAATGGACGTAGTAATAAAGAGATTATGCTGCTGATTCTGTTTGCTGCTCTGGTCTGTCTGGGCGTTATTCATTTTACCTCCCTGCTGGCGTTGGCTGTTGGGCTGGCAGGAATGGTGAAGCCTTTTATCATCGGCGCCTGTATTGCCTTTGTGGTGAATCTTCCGCTGACTTTTCTGGAAGAAAAATGGTTGAATAGGCTTCCAGCCAAAGTGGATAAGTTTAAGAGAAGTCTCAGTATGGTTCTTTCTTTTCTGCTGATTGCAGCGGTGGTGGTACTGGTGATTGTGACGGTGGTTCCCCAACTGGGCAGGACGCTGACGCAGTTGGGGCAGAAGATTCCGCTGTTTTTGGAGAGAACCCTGAGCCGGGCTGAGATTCTTATGGCGGATTACCCGGAAATACTGGCCTGGCTGCAAAATCTGGAATACAAAAGCCTGAACTGGCAAAGTATTCTGCAAACTGCAGCCAACTTTCTGAAAAATGGTGTGAGCAGCATCCTGAACTCCACCGTGTCTGTAGCGGGAAGTCTGGTTGGGGGTGTGGTAAACGGCTTTATTGCCCTGATTTTTTCTATTTACCTGTTGAGCCAGAAGGAAAAGCTGGGCAGCCAGCTAAAAAGAATCCTTCACGCTTATTGTAAGGAAAAGGCGGAGCAGAGGATTTTGTATGTAACGGGCCTTTTGTATCGGAATTTTTCCAAATTTATCACAGGCCAATGTACAGAGGCGGTAATTTTGGGGCTGCTCTTCGTAATTGCCATGACCCTTACGGGAATGCCCTATGCGGTGATGGTGGGAGTATTGATTGCTTTTACGGCCCTGATTCCCATTGTGGGAGCTTTTATCGGCTGCTTTGTGGGGGCCTTTTTGATTTTGGTGGATGACCCCATAAAAGCGGTTTGGTTCGTGATTATGTTTTTGGTCATCCAGCAGCTTGAGGGAAATCTGATTTATCCCAAGGTGGTGGGAAATTCGGTAGGTCTGCCCTCCATCTGGGTACTGGTGGCGGTAAGTCTGGGAAGCAGCCTCTTAGGAGTGGCAGGAATGCTGATGTTTATCCCGCTTTTGGCTACTGGTTACACCCTGTTAAGAGAGGACGTTGACCGAAGAAATAAAAAAGCGGCAGGGGCAGGTAAAGAGAAGGAACCGCTGCCGGAAGGAAAAGGAAGCTCCTAAAGACAAGCATAAGAGAAAGGCGCACAAGAAATGATTTTTAAGTGTAAAAACTGCGGCGGCAATTCCATATATAATCCGGATAAGAAAGCCATGTGGTGTCCCCATTGTGACGGACTGGATTCAGAGGAAAGAGTGGAAACTTCTTCTCTGGAAATCTGCGGTAACTGTGGAGCGCCTTTGGAGAAGGTGGAAGAATATACTTCCGCCTTAAAATGCTCTCATTGCGGAACCTATATCATCCTGAAGGAAAGAGTAGAGGGAGACAACAGGCCGGATTTAATTCTGCCTTTTCAAATCAGCCGGCAGAAGGCGGAGGAAGCTTTGAAAAAGGAGTTTGGGAGAAGGATTTTTACCCCCGCTTCTTTTTTGTCACAGCAGTCCCTGGAATGTATGGAGGGAAGCTATGTGCCCTTCTGGCTTTATGATTACCGCTCCCTGGTGGATTATGAGGGAAAGGCCACCAGAGTCAGGGTGTATACCAGCGGTGATACGGAATATACGGAAACCTCCCATTACCGGGTGGTTCGTAAGCTGAATATTGATTTTGATAAAATTCCGGCAGACGCCTCCAGGCGGATGGCGGATGACGTGATGGATTTGATGGAGCCTTATGAATACCGGGCGCTGGAGAATTTTACGGAAAAATATATGTCCGGTTATGAAGGAGAAGTGGTTAATTTCGGCCAGGATGAGCTGGAGGAGAGGGCAAAACAAAAGGCCAGACGGGACAGCGAAGAGCTGCTGAAGGATACCATTAACGGCTATACCACCTGCGTGGCGGTGCGTGAGGATAGTTCCCTGGTGAAAGCCAAGGCGTATTTTGCCCTTCTGCCGGTATGGGTGTATCGTTACCGTTTCCGGGGAGAGGACTATATCTATCATGTAAACGGGCAGACCGGCAAGGTAATCGGAAAAACGCCTACAGATAAGGGAAAGGCCATATTGTATTCGGGAACGGTTTTTGCCCTTGCATCCATTGCCTGTGTACTGGTGAATCTGTTGACGGAGGTATTTTAGATGAAAAACAGTCTGTTGAAAGATTACATACATGTTTTTAAAATTCCCTTTCTTCTTTTCGGGCTCCTTCTGGGGGCGACTATTTTGCTGCGACTCCTGTTTGGTGGGGGAGAGGACACGGGTTATGTCCGGGGAAACAGGGAATGCACCGACCAAAGGGTGTTTGACTATGCCGACAAACTGACGGATGCCGAAGAGGCGGCCTTAAGGGCAAAAATTGAAGCGGTTCAGGATAAGATTGGCTGTGATATTGTGATAGTGATTCTGGAGGAATCTCTGGAGGAGTATGCTAAAGCCTTTGAGAAGGAGACGGGGCCTTTGGAGCCCGCAAAGTACACCATGGTATATGCCAACCAATTCTATGATGAGAATGGATTTGGCTATAATGAGCCTCTGGGAGACGGAATTTTACTGCTGGATAACTGGTACAGGGAATCCGACGGAAAGATACATAGCTGGATTAGTCCCAGCGGAAGAGTATGGGAACATTATACTTCGGAAAAGATAGATTCTTTGATGAATGCTTTTATCGATGAGGTACAGGAGGATACCGCATCCGGCTATGAGCTGTTCGTGGATATGGTGGCAAAGAAAATGGGGGCTGGAAGGGCCGTTGATTTTTACTTTGCCTGGTGGATGATTCTGGCTGTCGGTGCAGTGGCTGCCCTGATTTTCTTTTTTGTTAATTATGGCGGAAGAAAAGGGAAAAAGACGGTGATGGCAACCACCTATGTAAAAAGCGGAAGGCCGGATGTGCGTGTCCGGGAGGATGTATTTTTGACCAAAACTCTTACCAAAAGGAAGATACCCACTTCTTCCGGCGGAAGCGGCCGCAGCGGTGGCGGTGGCGGAGGCCCCAGAATCAGCCGTGGGGGCGGGGGAAGCCGATAGTGTGAATTTTCAAGATTTTGGATATTCTTATGAGTGATGCCAGATTGAAAAAATGGGGTTTTTATGGTAGAATGAAAATACCAAAATCGAAAGAGGAGATAGAATTTTTGACAGTAACGGAAGCAATAGACCGAAAACATCAGGAAGATTTGCAGCGGCTTAGAGGTTTTAGTCTGTTTGATGATGATTTTGCGACAAAATGTTTTGAGGGCAATACGGACTGTATAGAGTTGATTCTACAGATTATACTGAGTAAACCAGATTTGAAAGTAATCGATGTTCGTACACAGGTATTCGTGGAAAATCTGCTGAACCGCTCTGTAAGATTGGATGTACTGGCAACCGACAGTACTGGACGAAAGTTTAATATAGAACTTCAACAGGAAGACAAAGGTGCAGGAAGAAGACGGGCGCGCTATAACAGCAGTATGATGGATGTTAATCTTTTAGAAAAGGGAGAAAATTTTGATAATCTTCCGGAAACCTTCGTTATTTTCATCACTAAAAATGACGTTATGGGAAAAGGAGAAGCTTTGTACCGGATTGAGCGGTGCTTTTTGGAAACCGGAGAAAGGTTTGAAGATGGTTCGCATATCCTGTATGTGAATGGAGCATACCGTGATGAAACCCCAATCGGAAAATTAATGCACGATTTTTCTTGTACGAATCCAGCGGATATGTACTATGATGTATTGGCAGACAGAGTAAAATTTTTTAAGGAAAGTAAGGAGGGAAAAGCAGTCATGTGCAGGGTTATGGAAGAGATGAGAATTGAATCTCTAAAAGAAGGGCGAAAGGAAGGTATGCAGGAAGTTGCCTTTCGTATGCTGACTGCAGGAAAATATGCCCTGGAAG
>JBNMJJ010000216.1:0-4696 GCA_050873745.1 Lachnospiraceae bacterium
AAAGGGCGGTCCACTTTTTCATGGGAAATGTCAATAATTATCTGTACATACTTCATGCCTTACCTCCGTGATGCCGCCGAACGGCCTCTGACTTAGTGGGAGCAGGCCAGAATATCCGCAATCAAATCCCGTTCATCCATAGGGTAATGAACTCCTCTGATTTCCTGATAATCTTCATGGCCCTTTCCTGCCAGTACCACAATATCTCCCGGCTGTCCATGATGGATGGCATAGGCGATGGCCTCTTTGCGGTCACAGATGGCCACATATTTTCCATCGGTTTTTTCAATACCCGTAATAATATCTGCAATAATGGCCTCCGGCTCCTCAAATCTGGGATTGTCGGAGGTAATAATGGTTAAATCCGCCAGCCTTCCGCTGACCTCTCCCATCTCATAACGGCGCAGGCGGGAACGGTTTCCCCCACAGCCGAAGAGACACACCAGCCGGTCAGGCTCATACTCCTTTAAGGTACTCAAAAGGCTCTCCAAGGCCATAGCGTTATGGGCATAATCTATCATCAGCGTAAATTCATCCGAAACGGGAACCAGTTCAATCCGCCCTTTGACCTTCGCCTCCTTTAATGCCTTTTGGATATTTTCCTCAGAAACACCAAAATGGCGGCAGATGGCTATGGCGGTCAGGGCATTGTATACGCTGAACCGACCGGGAGTAGACACTTCCACCTCCATCTGCAAAAGCCCTTCTGTCCTGAAGGCTACGCCGATATGTCCCTTTCCTTTAATCAGCTTCATTTCGGTAGCCCTCAGTTCGGCCTCCTCGCCGAAGCCATAGGTTTCCAGCTTACAGGTGTGGCCTGCAGTAACCCTCTTCCAATGGGCGTCATCACTGTTGACGATTCCCACCCTGCACTGTTTAAAGAGCAGGCCCTTGCAGTCCATATATTCTTCAAAGCTGGCATGTTCATTGGGGCCGATATGGTCCGGCTCCATATTCGTAAAAATTCCATAATCAAAAACGAAACCCTGGGTGCGGTGCATCATCAGTCCCTGTGAGGAAACCTCCATTACTGCCGCCTCACATCCTGCTTCCGCCATACGGGCAAAGGTTTCCTGCAGCAAATAGGATTCGGGGGTCGTATTATGTGCGGGAGTATGCTCATCCCCGATTATGGTTTCTATGGTGCCAATCAGCCCCGTCTTTATCCCTGCATTCTCCAGAATGGATTTCACCAGATAGGTAGTGGTGGTTTTTCCCTTGGTTCCGGTGATGCCGATTACCTTTAGTTTTTCTGCCGGATGGCCAAACCAGGCTGCTGAGGCAAAGGCCAGGGTATAACGGGTGTTTTCCACCCGGATAACGGCAATATCGCCTTCTATTTCTACCGGCTTTTGGACCATCACGGCTGCTGCCTTCTTCTCCCGGGCCTCCTGTATAAACTGATGCCCGTCTGCATTGGCTCCTTCTATACAAATAAAAAGGCAGCCCTCCTGAATCTTTCGTGAATCGTACACCAAAGCGGTAATTTCTGTCTGAATATCTCCTTGTACCCTCTCATAGGTAATCCGGGCCAGTAATTCTTCTAAACGCATGATGCTCCTTCCCTACCGGGCCGTCAACCTCCCTGGTCCGGTATCTTAACATATGAAATAAGAATACCATATCGGCCCTGGCATTTCAACCGGAGCAATTTTTTCCCGGAATGACAAAGAGCCCGCTTTCGCAGGCTCTTTGCTTTTATGAGGGGGAGATAGTGAGTGATCAACTATCCCGTAAATAACTATAGCAGGTATATGTGTTCAAATTGTGTCCAAATTATAAAAAAAGTATTAAATTCATTAACTCAATATTAAAAAACCGTGTTTTACTCTCTTAATTCCAGTTTTGCAGAATAAATTGAAGCTGGCTTCTTCCCCGAAAGGTGTTCAGGGAAGGATAATAAATAATATTCATTACGATTTCGCTGCCCTGTTTGTTTTCTCTGAGGCTATCCAGCTTTTCTTTTCCGTATTTTTTTTCCACATCCTGCCAAAACTGCTCCAATCCCCGAAAAAGCACCAGTGTAAACCGGTTCTTCTCTTCATCTTCCACCGAAAATCTCGCCATATTCTGATTTTTTCCCATTAACTGCTGGGACAGAAAGCGGATATTCTTCTGGGCAAAGACGGGTTTGGGATTTCCCATGCCAAAAGGCTCCAACAGCTTCAGCTCATCCAGAAAACCGGGAGTCACATAGGATAAGGGCATGGGAACGTCAATCAGAATTTTTTCTTCCATATCCTCATCCGTAAGATTGCAGTTTTCATTCAGCGTCCGGCGCAGAGTCTCTATGTTTTCCGGCTGGATGGACATGCCTGCTGCCAGCTTATGACCGCCAAATTTCAAAAACAGCTCCCTGCACCGGCTCATTTCCTCGTACATATGATAGCCTTCAATGGACCGGCCGGAGCCTTTTACGCAGTCCTCTCCAGGGGTAAGCACGAATACCGGTTTATAATACCGTTCCTTCAGCCTCCCGGCGATGATTCCCGCCAAACTTTCATGGCAGTCCGGCAGGTAGACCACAATTACCGACTGGTTCTGCCAGCCCTCCTGCTCCACCAGACGGACAGCTTTTTCCACTCCCTGCTCCGTCATCTCCTTACGGCTCTCATTCAGCTTTTTCAGCTCAGAAGCCATAAATACCGCCTCCCGTCTGTCCTGACACGCTAAAAGCTCCAGGGCTCTTTTGGCTGTGTCCAGACGTCCGGTGGCATTAAGACAGGGCCCCACCACGAAGCCCAGGTGATGGGCCGACAATTCCCCTGTATTGATGTCATGAACCTTAAACAGGGCCTCCAGACCGGGATTTGCCGCCTCTGCCATGCTGGCCAGCCCCTCTTTTACCAGAATCCGGTTCTCGTCCAGCAAAACCATCACGTCACAGACCGTTGCCACCGCCGCCAGCTCCAATATTTCCCGACGGGCGGATTCCGGCAGCAAAAGAGGCTCCCAAAGCCGGGTCACCAGCTTCCAGGCAATTCCTGCTCCGCAGATATTTTTATTGGGATAAGGGCAATCCTCCTGCTTAGGATTTACGATGGCCTGGGCCCGGGGCAGCAAATACCGCTTATCTTCCCCCTGCTGCTCATAAGGCACCTCATGGTGGTCGGTGATGATACAGGTCAGTCCCAAGGAAGCCGCATAGGCAAACTGTTCACGGGCGGCAATCCCGTTGTCGCAGGTAATCAGTGTATCTATTCCTTCCTCATGGGCATCCTGAATAAGCTGGTCATTAATTCCATAGCCGTCCTTAATCCGGTGGGGAATCACCGTGTCCACCCTTGCTCCGCAGGCCTCCAGTCCTTTTTTTAGAATACAGGTAGAACAGATTCCATCTACGTCATAGTCTCCAATCACCCGTATTCTCTTTCCCTCCCGGATTTTTTCCCAAAGCAGCTCTGCCGCCCTGTCCATGTCCTTCATCAGGCCGGGAGAATAGAAATCCCCGGCGCTGCCATGAAGATACTTCTCAATGTTCTCCTCCCCGATAATTTCCCGGTTTCGGATGATTCTTGCCAGAACGGGGCTGATTCCAAAAGTTTTCCCAATTCTCTCAAAGTCTGCCTTTCTGGCAGATACAAACCATTTAGCCATCTTAATCTCTATCCTTACTTTTCATTTGATACCACAGAGCTCCTGCCAGACAGATGGAAGAATAGGTACCGCAGACAATACCTGCCATCAGGGGCAGGGCAAACTCTTTAATGGAGGTTACTCCCATAACATAAAGCACAGCCACCATAATGAAGGTGGTTAAGGAAGTGAAAATACTTCTGCTCAGGGTCTGGCTGATGCTGATATTGACCGTATCTTTCAGTTCCTCCGTTTTTTTTCGCAAAACCAGATTCTCCCGAATACGGTCAAAAATCACGATGGTAGCATTAATGGAATAGCCCACAATGGTGAGCATACAGGCGATAAAAGTATTTCCCACCGACAATCCTGCCGCCGCATAAAAGGCCAGCACCACCAGCACATCATGAACCAGAGCGATGACGCTGCTTGCCCCGAAGCGAATATCCTTAAACCGAAGGCCCACATAAGCCATCATGCAGACTGCGGCAATGATTACCGCCTTGATTGCTTCGTTACGCATCTCTGCGCTGATGGTAGAGCTGATGCTTTCCGCCGTAATTTTACTGCTGTCCACACCAAAAGCCTCTTGTAAATCCAGATTCAGCCTTTCCCTTTCTTCTGCCGACAGGGTTCTGGTTTTCAGGATAACCTCCTCACTTCCTTCTACCTTTTGAGGCACCACGCCCCCGCCGCCGATTACCTTTTGGGCCAGAGGAACCACCTTCTGGTCGATTTCTTCCATGGACATTTCCTTTTCAAAAAAGATGCTGGTGGCCGTTCCTCCCTTAAAATCCAGGCTGTAGTTCAGGCTTTCCCCGGTATTTTTCTTCTGGATAATCATGCAGACGAAGCCTGCGGTAATCACCAGAAGAGAAAGAAGGAAAAAAAGATACCTTTTTGACAAAAAATCGATTTCTCTGCTTTTTGCGGCTATTCCATAGAATTTCGCCTCCTTTAATCCCAGGGCATAGAAAGCGTTAATCAGAATACGGGTAATCACCAGAGAGGTAAACATGGATAATACGATACCCAGCGCAAGGGTCTGGGCAAAGCCCTTTATGGTTCCCGAACCCATCATGCCCAATACGAAGGCCGCAATCAGGGTGGTGATGTTGCC
>JBNMJJ010000217.1:0-4684 GCA_050873745.1 Lachnospiraceae bacterium
GAATCAGATTAATCATGAGAAAAATCAGGTAAGGAATCCAGGTTCTGGTCACCAAATTGCCGTCATCGAAGGTTTTGAGCATAATTCTCTTCCCTTCCATCCCTATTTTACGGATAAGGGTGGTACGCCACACTGCTTTCGCCTTAATCCGCCTGAGAAGGCTGAAATAGAATCGTATTCCGCACTCATTAATGATAAAAGCAAACAAACCAAAGGCAATAGGCAGCCAGTTATAACTGACCGTTCCCACCTTATAGCTGCTCATCAGACTTAAGGAAAGGCGAAGCAGAAGAGCTTGGGGAATAACCACCAGCAATGCCCATATCTCCAGATATAGCCTGTCCTGTTTCAGGATTATCCAGCTCAGTTCTCCATTTTCCTCAAGTTTTCTTCCCTCCTTGTAGCCCAGATACACCAGAATAACAAGGGAAAGCAGAAAGGCTCCTGCACCGCAGGCGGTCAGTATCCAAAAATAAGGAAGGGAGCGGTTCAGCGTTTCCCGGGCCTGATAAAAATCATCCTGAACCGGATAATTGGTATCCACCCAAAACCAGACTCTGGTATTATCCCCAAAGGAATATTCATATTCCTTCATAATATTTCTCATCTGTGCAGCCGTAAAATCCATATTGGTGCTAATCTGCAGCTTATCAGGATTAAAATAAAGAAATTTTCCTCCCAGCTCCTTGATGCTGGCAGTGATGTCATCAACGGTTTTATTTTTTAAATCCAAATCGCTGTTGGTATAATAAATCAGCTCTTTTTCGCCCTGAATCTGGAAACAATAACCTATATTGGTATTATTCTTGGCATACTGTTCCTGCAGCTTTGCATACTCCGAATAATTATTGAAAAGACTTTTCGCTGACAGAATCAAATTCTTCTTAAGCTGTTCATATTCCTCCACATTGGTGGCACACTGCATTAAATCCTTCCCGTTCACCGTTTTGTAACGGGAAACCAACAGCACCATAGTATACTGGTCATCCTCCGCAGGCTCCAGTCCCAGAGATAAGGCATCCTCTTCCCTGTTATACTCCTCCACACCAGGCAGGATTTCCTTCGTATAGACCGCTTCATTGCCCGCAAACAGCCGGTTTAATTCACTCCATGTACCAATGACCTTATTGTAACCAAAGCCATAATTTCCCCATTTTATCAAATCATCCAGATAAAATCTGGCGGTGGCCTGTTCCTTCACCACCGCATCCGAGCGATTGGCAAATTCCGCAATATCGATTACCTTATGGGGGTCGTATTTTCCATTGGTCTCCAACTGATGCCGAATCACCACATAGCGGATAATCTGCTCCATATTTCCCTTTGCCAGTCCCTGAAAAATACTTTTGTCCTCAAATGCCCTTTCTCTCTCCAGCAAAGATACCGTGTAATGATAATCCGTTCCATAGGAGGTGGAAATGGTCAGGAAAGAATTGACAAAAACGAAAGACATACTGACCGCCATCAGCACTACCAGTATTCTTTCCAAAAATAAAAGAAATTCTCTTTTTTTACCGCTTAATACTTTTTTCCCCATGATTGTGAAAACCTTTCTGCTACTGCTTCTCTATTTTGTAGCCTACTCCCCATACCACCTTAAGATAGCGGGGCTCTTTGGGATTTATCTCTATTTTTTCACGGATATGCCGGATATGTACCGCTACCGTATTGTCCGCTCCAATGGCTTCTTCTTCCCATATATTTTCGTAAATCTGCTGAATGGAAAATACCCTTCCCTGATTCTTCACCAGTAAAAGAAGAATATTGTATTCAATGGGGGTAAGTTTCACCCCTTCGTCGTCCACCGTAACCTCCTTGGTGTCATCGTTAATCACCAGCCCCCCTGCCTGATAAATCTGCGTATTTTCCACCGTCAGATTGCCGAGCTGGGTATAACGCCTTAGCTGAGACTTTACCCTGGCCACCAGCTCCAGAGGATTGAAGGGCTTGGTAATATAATCGTCCGCACCGATATTCAGGCCCAAGATTTTATCTGCATCCTGAGACTTGGCAGACAGAAAAATAATCGGAATACTGCTGTTTTCCCGAATCTTCATGGTGGTGCGGATTCCATCCAGGCCGGGCATCATAATGTCCATAATCAGCAGATGGATTTCTTCTTTTTTCAAAATATCCAGCGCTTCTTCTCCATTATATGCTTTTACCACCTGGTATCCCTCCTGCATCAGATAGATTTCAATGGCGTCTACAATTTCTCTTTCATCATCACATACCAGAATTCTGTTCATGTTGCGTCCCCTTTTGCGGATAAATTTCTACATTCTTCTGTCTTTTTCTGCTTATATCCTACACCCCCTTCATTAAGAGAAAGGGGTTACAAATATTAAGATTTCTTTAATTTCAAAAAGGCTCCCAGATTGCCCCTCATTCCCCTGCTTGCCCTGTGGGAAAACAGATACTCTGGATTGCAGCAGGTGCAAAGGCTGGTTACTTCTATATGCTGTGGCAGTATTCCTGCCTCGGTAAGCAGGATTTTATTGGCCTGCCAAAGATTCAGCAGATACTTGCCTTCCCCTTTAGATACCAGAATTTCCTCTTTTCTTCCTGCAAACTCTGCTTCAAAAGCCCGGGCTACATCCTCACTGACCTCATAACAGCTTTGACAGATGGAAGGGCCGATGGCAGCCCGTATATTCTCCGGTTTTGCACCGAACTCCGTCACCATCAGTTCAATGGTTTTTGCTCCTATCCGTCCCACCGTTCCCCGCCAGCCGGAATGGCTTAAGCCAATCACTCCCGCCACGGGTTCCACGAAAAACAGGGGAACGCAGTCCGCAAAAAAGGTGGACAGAACCAGCCCCGGTTCATTGGTGATGAGACCATCCACGTCCTGATAGTCCAAAGGCTTCACAAGCCCTTTTCCCCTATCCTGAGCAGTCACTACCCTGACGTTTGCCGTATGGGTTTGGTGAGAAAAAACAAAATCGTCGATTTCGCAGTCCAATACAGCAGCTATCCGACGATAATTTTCCCTCACATATTCTTCCCGGTCTCCCCGGGCAAAGCTTAGATTCATGGAACTTAAATGCTCCTTGCTGACACCCCCTAAACGGGTGGAAAAAAGGTGTTCCACCACACCGGTCTGTTCCAGTCCCGGAAAAACCAGATATTCCACCTCTCCCTTTTTTCGGGACTGGGGAAGCATCTTCCCCTCTCCTGCTATCTTCATTCTTACCTCCATTCTCACCAGCATCCGCCCATATAGGAAAAAGCATCCTTATACCAGATAATGTCCTGGCCGCAGATGCTGATTACATCGAATCTTACGGGCCCTTCAACACCTTTAGTACAGCAATAATGCCCTGCCGCCAGACAGATTTTTTTCTGTTTTGCAAAAGTAACAGCCTCTGCAGGATGTCCGTAACGGTCATCTTTTCTGTATTTTACCTCAAAAAAGACCAGAACATTCCCTTCCCGGGCAATAATATCCACCTCTCCCTGACGGATACGGTAGTTCTTTTCCAAAATCCCAAGGCCCTGTTCTTCAAGATAATGACAGGCAATTTCCTCATAGGAAAAGCCCAGCTTACGTTTATTCATCTGCCTCCTGCTTTTTTTCTTGTCCGTGGACTTTCAGCAGCTTTCGCCGCTCTGGCATCAAAGCCCTTACTGCGAATCTTATCCATAGCATCCACGAAAACCAGAATTTCCGCAACCACCTCATACAGTTCCGGGGGAATCATATCTCCAATATCCAGCCGGGAAAGAGTATTCGCCAATGAATCATCCCGATGCACAGGAACATCCGCCTCTTTGGCCCTTTCAATAATCCGCTCCGCCAGAAGCCCCCTTCCCGAAGCAACCACCTTGGGTGCATCATCCATAGGGTCATATTCAAGAGCTATGGCCTGCTTCAATTTTTCCTTCTTTTCCATTCGTCCTCCCAAATCCTTGCAAATCCAGAACCTCCCGGCAAAACGCCCACCGACGCAAGCCCAGGAAGTTCCCTCTTTCAATCAACCGACGGAGAATGCCCATTCTGGGCATTCTCCAAGCGTGAGACTTAGAAGTTCTTTGCGAAACGCCCTCTGGCGTGAGCAATTAGAACTTCTTCTCACGCTACGCGCGCATATCAAACGCCTGTGTAGACAACAAAACGGGCTGATTCTGTTCAGCGATAATCTGCCCCACTACCGACCGGCCTTCTTCCTCCTGTCTGAGGCAGGTCTTCATACTGCATTCATAACCCCGTTTATTCAGGCGGCTGGTGAGCTTATCCATATGCTTCTCCAAAAAATCCAGATATTCTTCTTTTTCCAGATAAAACTGGGTGCTCACCTTCTGATTCTCCAGAGCCACAAAAATATCCATACTTCCCAGATATTCCATATCCAGATGCAGCAATGCAGTTACCTTTCCCTCTTCCCTTGCCATAGAACGCTTATTGGTAAACACATACAACTCTCCATTGGCCTCCTGATTTGCCAGCTTTAAGGGAAGCTGAATATAGGCGTGCATCTGATTCATCTGATTCATAAAATCCAGATTGGCTGCGGTATTCTGAACCGCTTTAGCCATAGGTGAGGAAGCTTTGGCATGCTCCTGTGCCAGTGATTCTAACTGCTGCACCTGGCGGGACAGCCTTGCGTAAAATTCCTGTACCTTTTCCTTTTCCATCACTTGTTCCGGCTGCAGCATAAGCTGGGGCTTGATTTCCTGCTCC
>JBNMJJ010000218.1:0-4681 GCA_050873745.1 Lachnospiraceae bacterium
GTATTAAGTTTACCCTGCTGTTTCAGCAGATTATTCAGCTCCTCTTCCATTTTTTTAATGGCCTTGTCCGGCTCCATAAAATCAAACAGCCTGTGCCATTTATTGTCCAGAACAAGAATCGGAATCTTCCTGCCCTTCAGGGCATTTTCATAAACATCACCTTTTACGGTCATGGAATCCCCCCTTTGCTTAATCTGCATCATGTTTCTTCTCGTCACAGCGAATGTTGTAGGATAATTTCATCAGGCTGTCGGACAAATGGACATTCTCCACCCTTATTTCCCTGGGAACGTTCAAATCCACATGGGCAAAGTTCCAGATAGCCTTAATTCCGCAGGCGGTCAGCCGCTCTGCCAGCTTAACCACCCCCTCCTTAGGAATGGTAATTACAGCAATCTCAATATCATTCTCCCGGATGAAATCACACATCTCTTCCATCGGCTTCACCTCAAAGCCCCGTATGCGGGTCCCATGAAGAGCCGGATTGCGGTCAAATACTCCCTTGAAAATAAATCCTCTTCGTTCAAAATTCGTATAATTCACTAAGGCCTGTCCCAGGTTTCCCGCACCAATCAGAATCAGGCGGTGTTCCCTGTCCAGACCCAGAATCTTTCCTATTTCCACATAGAGGTATTCCACATTGTAACCATAGCCCTGCTGGCCAAATCCGCCGAAATTATTCAAGTCCTGTCTGATCTGGGATGCAGTGACCTTCATTCTTTCACTCAGTTCCTGTGAAGAAATACGTTCCACACCTTCTTCTTTCAGTTCATCCAGATATCGAAAATAACGCGGTAATCTTCCGATAACAGCTTGTGATATCTCTTTTCTTTCCACTTTCTTCGCCTCCCATAGTCAACTAAAATCATTATAACGAAGTGATAAATATCTGTCAAATAATTGACAGAAACTCATAATGCGCTTAAAATGCTGTTGAACCTTACAAAATCGGAGGAAGATACATGATTTTATCCGTATCCAATATCGGAAAAAGTTTTTCCGACAAAGTTATTTTAGAAAATATTTCCTTTCATCTGGAGGATTACGATAAGGCCGCCCTGGTGGGAATAAACGGCGCAGGAAAAACCACCCTGCTTAAAATTATTGTAGGGGAACTGCCTGCCGACGAAGGACTGGTTACCTTCTCCAGGGGAAAAACCTTCGGTTATCTTGCCCAGAATACCCAGGTATCCGGGGAAGTTTCCCTCTACGACAGTCTGCTTAAAGTGAAGGAGCCCCTTCTTCTTCTGGAGCAGAGCCTGCGCCGGATGGAAGAAGAAATGAAGCATCTTACGGGCAAAGCTACGGGCAAAGCTACGGGCAAAGCCCTGGAAGAGCTGATGAAACAGTATGCTGACGCCAATCACCAGTATGAGGTAAAGGGGGGCTATCTTTACCGCAGTGAGATTGTAGGCGTCTTAAAGGGGCTGGGGTTTTCCGAAGAGGACTTTTCCCGCTCTCTTACTACCCTGTCCGGGGGACAGAAAACCCGTGTAGCCCTGGGCCATCTCCTGTTGACCAGACCCGACCTGATTATTCTGGACGAGCCTACCAACCATCTGGATATGGGCTCCATAGCCTGGCTGGAAAATTATCTGCTGAACTACCGGGGAGCCGTCCTGATTGTTTCCCACGACCGCTATTTTCTGGATAAAATTTCCAGTAAAGTCATTGAACTGGACCAGGGAAGGGCCACCGTTTTTCAGGGAAATTACTCCGACTATTCGGTAAAAAAGGAACAGCTTCGTACCGCCCAGTGGAATGCCTATCTTAAGCAGCAGCAGGAAAGCCGGCATCAGGAGGAGGTTATTGAAAAGCTGAAGTCCTTTAACCGGGAAAAATCCATTAAACGGGCAGAAAGCCGGGAAAAAGCCTTAAATAAGATTCAGCTTCTGGAAAAGCCCATAGAAGCGGATTCCCGGATGAAGCTGTCTCTCACCCCCTGCTTTACCAGCGGTAAGGACGTACTTACGGTGGAGGGGCTTTCCAAGGCCTTTCCTCCTCAGACCCTGTTTTCGGACCTGAGCTTTTCCTTAAAAAGAGGCGAGCATGTGGCCATTATCGGGGACAACGGAACGGGAAAAACCACCCTGTTAAAAATCATCAACGGCCTTATCCCTGCGGACAGCGGCTCCATTCTTCTGGGGGCCAACGTTGCCATCGGCTACTATGACCAGGAGCATCAGGTTTTAAGCCGGGAAAAGACCCTTATGGAAGAGATTTCCGACGCCTATCCTTATTTGACCGGCACCCAGATTCGCAATACTCTGGCAGCCTTCCTTTTTACCGGAGAGGATGTATTTAAGCAGATTGGTTCCTTAAGCGGTGGCGAACAGGGGCGTGTAGCTCTAGCCAAGCTGATGCTGTCGGAAAGCAATTTCCTGATTCTGGACGAGCCCACCAACCATCTGGATATTCTGTCCAGAGAAATTCTGGAGACCGCCATCAATCATTATGAGGGAACCCTGCTCTACGTCTCCCATGACCGTTATTTCATCAACAAAACGGCCCATCGTATTCTTGACCTTTCTGGTCAATGCCTTACCGGCTATCTGGGCAATTATGACTATTATCTGGAAAAACGGCCCCAGGTACAGGAGGCTCCCACATCCAGAAGCTTCCCCCCTGCCTCCTCAGGCATCGGCCAACCGGATTCACGGCAAAACGCCCCGGCCTCCAGCCAGAAGGAGGATTATCGGTTGAGAAAGGAAGAACAGGCAGCCCGCCGAAAAAAAGAGAATGCCTTAAAGAAAACGGAAGAAGAAATCTCCCGTATAGAGACCCGGCTGTCCCAGTTGAATGAAGAAATGGCTCTTCCTGAAAACTGCAGCAACTCCTGCAGCCTTCAAAAGCTCCAACAGGAAAAGGATGAGCTGGAAGAAAAACTTTTAGAATTAATGGAGACCTGGGAAGAACTGTCCTCTTAAATTCTTAAATTAAAGAAACTAAGAAGAAAGCCTGATTCTGATTTCACCATAGGACAGGCTTTCTTCTTTTCCCTCCTCATCCCTTACCAGCAGACGGCACTGGTCGTCTATTCCACAGACAAAGGCGCTCTTCATCTCTTCCCCATGAACTACGGTTACCTGCTTTCCCAGGGCAAGATTGCGTCTTTTATACTCTGCGATATAGTCGGTTTCCTCCATTCTGTGGTAGTAGGCCATGAAGCGGTTGAAAAAAACAGCGGTAAGCCGGTTTTTTACCTCCTCCTGTGGCTCTTCAAATACGGCTCCTGCTATATCCTCCAATTCTTTCGGAAAACCCTGCCGGGGAGAATACAGGTTGATTCCTGCACCCACCACAACGTAATCCAGCATCCCGCTTTCAATTCCCATAGAAGCTTCGGTGAGGATGCCGCAGACCTTTTTTTCCCGGACATAAATATCGTTGACCCATTTAATCCGGGCTTTTTCCTCCGATACGGCCTCGATTGCCTCACACATTGCCACCGCTGCGATTACGGTCAGCCTCACCGCCTGAGGAGCCAGATACCCGGAGGGCTTTAGTAAAATACTGAGATATACCCCTGTATTTTCAGGGGAAAAAAAGTCCCGCCCGTAGCGCCCTCTTCCTGCCGTCTGTTCATTGGAAACAACCGTATACCCTTCCGGAAAGCCCTGTTCTGCTTTTTCCCGAACCAGAGCATTGGTGGACGTGGCAGTAGAAAGCACTTTAATCTCCATGTCCCTGCATTCTTCCTCCAGGTATTTCTGGATTCCCTGAGGGGACAGTATGTCCGATTCCACCGAAAGACAATAGCCTTTGTTGGTAACTGCATCTATTGCATAGCCATCATTTCTGAGATTCTTTACCGCCTTCCAGACGGCGGCTCTGGATACGCACAGCTTCTGTGCAATCTCCTCACCGGAAAACCAGGTTCCTTTATTTTCCTCGAACAGCTCCAGTAATTTATCTCTGGTGGTCATATTTCCTCTCCTTCTGCCTCTTTACAGTCTAAAATAATCAGGGCTGAAAACAGTAAACCATTTCAGCCCTTTAGTTCAGGAAACGCCTGTTAAAGCGTTTTCTTAGTTAATGACAAAGCATATTCCACTGACAGTCCCCACAGATTTCCTCTCTTTTCCCGGGAATCAGTATGTTCCCACGCACCAAATTCTGAAATTCTGAGAAGGGCATGACGGCTCCCTCTGGAATGTGGCACCTGAGAAGCACCTGTCGGTCATATTCAGTAACCTTTTCCTGTGCAGCACACACTCCCTCCTCATTATGGGGGCATATGCGGCAAATCACATCCGCCTGGCCGATGATACGAACCAGCGTATTCTCCTTAAGACAGGCCTTTATCTTTGCCATATTTTCGATAAATTCGCCGCTGTAGCCCTCCCCTTTGAAGTAGTTAAGGCAGAGTCCATGATGCGCCCTGATTCTATACAATCGCTCCTTCACTTATCCCTCCCTCAATCTATCCTGATTGCTCCGGCAAGCCGTTTGCAGATAACCAGTGCAAGAACGATTTTCAACAAATCCGGAATAATATAGGGAATCACGCACCAGCCAAGAGCGGTCATCACTCCGATTTCACCGGTATCCCTTCCATAAACGTACATAAACCAGGCCGTTCCGAAGATGTAGCATACCAGAAGGCCCAGCAGCATGGAAAGGGCCAGAATCCATTTCTTTCTCCCTAAAAGTTCCATTCCCCACATCACCAGTGCGGAAA
>JBNMJJ010000219.1:0-4594 GCA_050873745.1 Lachnospiraceae bacterium
AGCAGGTCCCAAGGGTTGGGCTGTTCGCCCATTAAAGCGGTACGCGAGCTGGGTTCAGAACGTCGTGAGACAGTTCGGTCCCTATCCGGCGCAGGCGGAGGATATTTGAGAGGAGCTGCCCTTAGTACGAGAGGACCGGGGTGGACGGACCACTGGTGAATCTGTTGGGAACCAGTCCCATGGCAGAGTAGCCAAGTCCGGCAGGGATAAACGCTGAAGGCATCTAAGCGTGAAGCCCCCCTCAAGATGAGATGTCCCAGAAAGTAAGACCCCTTGAAGACGACAAGGTAGATAGGCTTAAGGTGTAAGCCTGGCAACAGGCTTAGCTGATAAGTACTAATCGGTCGAGGGCTTATCCAAAGGAAGAAGGGAAGAGAATGGATGGAAGATAGGAGAGGATGTATTCGGTTTTGAGGGTACTTACCCTAAGGAAGCTTTGTTTAGACAACAGAGCTTTTTTTGTGTTTTGCCAATTTTTGATGATGGAAAAGTGGGCAGAAAGGGGGACTAAAGAGAAGCAAAGCGGGGAGAATTTTACAGAAATTTAACAAAAATTTTAGAAAACATCTTGTGCTTATACTATAATTATGATATAGTAGCTGAGGTATAACCAAAAAACACGCATATGGATTTTCTGTCGGTGCTTCTTGACGCAGAAGTGGCAGAACAGACGGGGATTCAGGGGAAGACCTGTAAGTTGAAGTATGCGGAAGTAAAAACCAAATGGAGGTAAGATTATGAGCGTTATTTCAATGAAACAGTTATTAGAAGCAGGTGTTCATTTCGGACATCAGACCAGCAGATGGAACCCTAAGATGGCTCCTTATATCTTCACTGAGAGAAACGGTATTCACATTATCGACTTACAGAAATCTGTAGGTAAGGTGGATGAGGCATATAAGGCAGTAGCTGATATTGCCGGTTCGGGCGGAACCCTTCTTTTTGTAGGTACAAAGAAACAGGCTCAGGATGCAGTTAAGACTGAGGCAGAGCGTTGCGGAATGTACTATGTAAATGAAAGATGGTTGGGCGGTATGCTGACCAACTTCAAGACCATCCAGTCCAGAATTGCAAGATTAAAAGCAATCGAAACTATGGCAGAGGACGGAACCTTCGATGTTCTTCCTAAGAAGGAAGTTATTCAGCTTAAGAAGGAGTGGGAGAAATTAGAGAAGAACCTTGGTGGTATTAAAGATATGACCAGAGTTCCTGATGCAATTTTTGTGGTTGACCCCAAGAAAGAGAAGATTTGTGTACAGGAAGCGCACAATCTGGGAATCACTTTAATCGGTATTGGTGATACCAACTGTGATCCTGAAGAATTGGATTATATCATTCCCGGTAATGATGATGCTATCAGAGCCGTAAAATTAATCGTTTCTAAAATGGCTGATGCAGTTATTGAAGCAAATCAGGGTGAAGCTGTTTATATGGAAGAAGCAGAGACAGAAGCAACTGATATTGAAGAAGTAGCGGCAGCCGAATAAGAAGAGCAGGAAATTGATTAGATACGGGATAACCGTGGAATGGAGGATATGATGGCTATTACAGCAGCAATGGTAAAAGAATTAAGGGAAATGACCGGTGCAGGTATGATGGATTGCAAAAAGGCACTGGGCGAAACCAATGGAGATATGGAAGCAGCAGTTGAGTTCTTAAGAAAGAATGGTCAGGCTAAAGCAGAGAAGAAAGCCGGAAGAATTGCCGCTGAAGGTCTCTGCCGGGTTATTGTTGAAGGAAATACTGCAGCAGTAGTTGAAGTAAACTCTGAAACAGACTTCGTTGCTAAAAATGAAGAATTTCAGAACTTTGTTCAGGCAGTTGCCGTTCAGGCGCTTAAATCTGATGCTGCTGATATGGACGCATTCATGGCCGAAAACTGGAATGCAGACGTCAGCAAGACGGTAAAAGAGGCATTGGTAGAAAAAGTTGCCGTTATCGGAGAGAACCTGAACATCAGAAGATTTGAAAAGGTTGTTACAGACGGCTGTGTTGTTTCTTATACACATGGCGGCGGAAGAATCGGCGTTATTGTTGAGGCGGCTACCGATGTGGTAAATGATGAAGTAAAAGAGTGTTTGACCAACGTAGCAATGCAGGTTGCAGCTCTTTCGCCCAAGTATGTAAGCAGAGAAGAAATCGATGCTGATTATATTGAGCATGAAAAAGAAATTTTAAGAGCTCAGATTATGAATGACCCCAAGGAAAGCCAGAAGCCTGAGAAGGTTATTGAAGGTATGATTTCCGGACGTATCAACAAAGAATTAAAAGATATTTGTCTCGTGGACCAGGTTTATGTTAAAGCAGAGGATGGCAAGCAGACTGTTGGAGCGTATGTAGCTGCAGTGGCAAAGGCTGCCGGAGCCAATCTGAGTATTAAGAGATTTGTTCGTTTTGAGACCGGTGAAGGTATTGAGAAAAAGAGCGAAGATTTTGCAGCAGAGGTTGCAGCTCAGTTAGGCTAATCAGGAATAACAGTTAATGCGGGGGAGGGATAGACGGACTATTCCTCCCTTTAATTGTGCATTGACTTTTAAAAAGTATAAATGATTTTTAAAAAGTATAAACCAAGTATATATAATTACCGAAATAATTAATAAAGGGATAAAGCATAATTTTATTTACACTATAAGATAAGGAGAGTGGCAGCATGAGAGGTACGATAAACAACCTTAGTATTAGACAGAAACTTCGCTTAGGATTCGGGTTTCTCCTTTGTAGTTTGGCCTTTATATCTGTAGTCGGCAGTTTGGGAATTTTCAGTCTGAACAGAAACATTAGAAAGTATGTTGATGAGATTAGCAAGGCAGATACAGCCATGAGAACCTGTCGTTTAGATGTAAATACTGCGGCAAGGCTGGTTCGTGAGATGGCCTTAAGCTCCGAGTCTTCACAATATGGAGAATACCAGACCAGAGTGGAAGAGAAGATTCGCGATGTGGATGTTTATTTAGGTATTTTGAAGGGAACAGGTGTTATTCAGACGGAACTGTATGAGGAATATGCCAGAGAAATTAGAGACTGGGAAGAAATCAGCCGGTCGATTATGGAGAATATACAAAACGGCAAAAAATATGTGGCTTTAGAGCAGATTTTTGCGGAGTGTGTTCCATCATTGAACAGACTGATTAAAATAGGAGATGAAATAAATGCCATTACCTCACAGGAGATGAGCAAAACGGAGAATTTTAGCCGGATAATTTACTATGTCTGCCTGATTAATAACTCCGTACTTTTAATTATCTCCATTGTTCTGGGGGTAAAGACCAGTAAACGTATCGTTAAAGATGTTACCCTTCCTCTGGGGGAAATTGAACAGACGGCCAAGGAGCTGGGAGCGGGTAATCTCCATGCAGGACTGACCTATGAATCTAAAGATGAAATGGGACATCTGGCGGATAGCCTGAGGATTTCCTTTATTGAGCTGCAGTCCTATGTAGAAGATATAACGAAGGCCATGGCAGAATTTGCAAAGGGTAATTTTGACTATAAGCCTTCTGCAGAATGGAAGGGAGATTTTGAAGCGATTTCCGATTCCTTCTGGAAGTTTGAAGAGAGTATCGCCCGCATGGTTTCCAGTATGCAGCATGTTGCTGAGCAGGTAGAATACTCTGCCAGTCAGGTGGCGGACAGTGCAACCAGCCTTGCACAGGGAGCTACTGACCAGGCAGCTATTATTGAAGAGCTTGCGGCAACGATTGAGACGGTCAGCGGTCAGGTATCCAATAATGCACATACGGCCAGTGAAATAAGCAAAGAGGTTGCAGATGTAGGTGCGGAAATCATCAGCAGTAATGAAAAGATGCAGGAGATGGTAGGCTCCATGCAGGAGATAGATGAAGCCTCCAAAAAGATTAGTAATATTATTGCTACAATCAACGATATTGCTTCGCAGACCAACCTGCTGGCTTTGAATGCTTCCATTGAAGCGGCAAGGGCCGGAGAGGCAGGAAGAGGCTTTGCGGTGGTAGCAGACCAGGTTTCGGTTCTGGCAGCCCAAAGCGCAGATGCAGCGAAGGAATCTACTGCCCTGATTGAGTCATCCGTGGCTGCTGTGGCAAAGGGAATCGTTATTGCGGATGAGACGGCAAAGCAGTTGGAGAATGTGGTAGTGAAATCCAATACCATAACGGATGAAGTAAAAGATGTGGCAAGGGTATTGGGCCAGCAGGCTGAGTCCTTTACGGAAATAAATGCAGGAGTGGAGCATATCAGTGATGTGATTCAGGCCAACTCAGCAGTCAGTCAGGAATGTGCCGCATCCAGCGAAGAAATGAGCGGACAGGCAACCAACCTTGAGAATTTAATCAAAGAGTTCAGGGTAAGGACAATTTCATAATTAAAATATTTTTCATAAAAAAGCAGGCTGCCGACAGATACTATTTTGGGATTATTGGCAGTCTGTTTTAAATATAAGCGGAAAAAACGGGAATACTAAAAGAGAAATACAAAAGGCAAATGATGGAGGTTAAAATGAAAAAGAGTCTTATTTTTGTCGGATTGATGGCACTTGCCCTTGGTCTGGTAGGCTGTGGAAGAAAGAATAAGGAAGAAGCGCCGCAGCAGAGCTCTCCTTTGGACACTAATGTAGAAA
>JBNMJJ010000220.1:0-4589 GCA_050873745.1 Lachnospiraceae bacterium
GCCATGTAGAGTTTTACCAAAATAGATACAAGTAAAATAACCGCAATCAGGGGACCAAAGGAGGTACTCTCCGGGTGAAGGATTTTTTTGACGGAGGAAACCAGAAGTTCATAGCCCATGATAAGGATGGCGCCGGACACAATCAGGCCGGATATGTACTCGATTCTCCCATGCCCAAAGGGATGGTCCACGTCCGCCTCCTGGCCCGACATTTTAAAGCCGATGAGGGTAATAAAGGAAGAGCCGGCGTCGGACAGATTGTTAAAAGCATCCGCTGTAATAGCAATGGAATTACTGAGGGTTCCTGCAAGGATTTTTCCCAGAAACAATAGAATGTTCAGGCATATTCCCAAGCCTCCGCAAAGCATGCCGTAAGCCTGCCTTACCTGTGGGGAGGTGATGTCCTCTCTGTTTTTTATCCAAAGTCTGCTCAATAAACTTATCATACTGTGTGCCTCTCTTAACATGAATGAATGGCTGTTTGCTTTTGGGAAGGTGTTATGGCCTCTTGCAAAGCCTTCATCAATCCATCTTATGAAACAACCGTTTCTTTAATGATAGTCTTTTTTCAGAAAAAACACAATCTCCATATTGCCTAAATTCTTGTAACGGTGGTATACTACAAAAGATAACGTGAGAAGAAGTTCTAATTGCTCACGCCGGAGAATACCCAAAATACGGGCATTCTCCCTGCAGATTTAAGATGCCGCTAAAGCGGCATCATGAAGGAAAGTGTGAGAAGTTATTTTGCTTTTCACAGGAATATTTGTGTCGATGAATTTTTAGGAAGATAGAGCAAATCAAGAAGGAGAAAGAGATGAGTAAAAAACCAGTCGTATTAATGATTTTAGATGGCTATGGGTTGAATAATACACAGGATGGCAACGCTATTGCAGAAGCGAAAACCCCTGTGATGGATAAACTGATGGCAGAATGTCCTTTCGTAAAAGGCAATGCCAGTGGAATGGCAGTAGGTCTTCCTGAGGGGCAGATGGGAAATTCCGAAGTAGGCCACCTGAACATGGGTGCAGGCCGAATCGTTTATCAGGAATTGACCAGAATTACCAAAGAGATTCAGGAGGGAAGCTTTTTCGAGAATCCTGCTTTGCTGAAGGCGGTGGAGAATTGTAAAAAGAATGATTCTGCCCTGCATTTATTCGGCCTTTTGTCCGATGGCGGCGTTCACAGCCACAATACTCATCTGTACGGTTTGCTGGAGCTGGCAAAAAGAAAGGGCCTTTCCAAGGTATATGTACACTGTTTTCTGGATGGAAGGGACACTCCTCCTGCCAGTGGAAAAGGCTTTGCAGAAGAGTTGGAAGCGGAAATGGCAAGAATCGGCGTAGGCGAAATCGCCTCGGTAATGGGCCGTTACTACGCTATGGACAGAGATAACAATTATGACAGGGTAAAACTGGCCTATGATGCACTGACCAAAGGAGAGGGCAATAGGGGAACCTCCGGGCCTGCTGCCATTCAGGCTTCTTATGACGGGGATAAAACGGACGAATTCGTTATCCCTACCGTAATAGAAAAGAATGGCGCTCCGGTGGCCTTAATCCGGGATAAGGACTCGGTTATTTTCTTCAATTTCCGCCCTGACCGGGCAAGAGAGATTACCAGAGCTTTCTGCGACGATGATTTCAAGGGCTTTGAGCGAAAAAGGCTTGACCTGACCTATGTATGTTTTTCCGATTATGACCCTACCATTCCCAATAAGGAGGTGGCTTTCCATAAGATTTCCATTAGCAATACCTTCGGTGAATGGCTGGCAGCAAACAACATGACCCAGGCAAGAATTGCGGAAACTGAAAAATACGCTCATGTTACCTTTTTCTTTAACGGCGGTGTGGAAGAGCACAATCCGGGAGAGGACAGAATTCTGGTTAATTCTCCCAAGGTGGCTACCTATGATTTAAAGCCTGAGATGAGCGCTTATGAGGTTTGCGACCGTTTGACGGAGGCTATTACCGGAGGAAAATATGATGTCATTATTATCAATTTTGCCAATCCGGACATGGTGGGTCACACCGGTGTGGAAGATGCAGCGATTAAAGCGATTGAGGCAGTAGATGAGTGTATTGGAAAGGCCGTGGATGCCTTAAAGAGCGTGGATGGAACGATGTTTATCTGCGCAGACCACGGCAATGCGGAGCAGTTGGTGGACTATGAAACCAGAGCTCCTTTTACCGCCCATACCACCAATCCTGTACCCTTTATTCTGGTAAATTATGACCCTGCTTACACCTTAAGGGAAGGCGGCTGTCTTGCCGATATTGTTCCTACGCTGATTCAGATTATGGGCAAGGAGCAGCCTGCCGAAATGACGGGAAAATCCTTACTGGTACGCAAATAAAATTTAAATGGTTAAGATGCAAGAATTTCACGGGAGCCTGCGGGCTCCCGTTTTATTTGGTTGAATGGAGGGGCAGAGTGACAAGGCAAGCAAGATGGCTTTGGCCTCTGCCTGGTCAGGGAGACAAGTATTGTGATTTAGGGAAATTTAATACAAAATCCATTGAAAATATGTTAGAATTGGCAGTAGTAAAATCAGAATGGATATAAGGATTGTATGATAACAAAATAAGTATCACGGTAATTGTATATTCCAACAAAAAATTTATTTGTGACTTCTTGGAGGGTATAAATATGAACAGACATAAAAAGATAACTATATTAGCCTGTGTTCTTATAATAAGTTTGAATATTGTTGCCTGTGGACAAGTAAAAGGAGAGGGAACCATTGATACAGAGGAATCCAATACACAAGTGGTTGAGAATATAGAATCAGAAATGACCGCAGAAGAATTATTAGATTTATTTATTAATGGCTCAGTAAGCGCCATTGACTCTGCAGATTTGACATCGACATTTTATATTACCGATTTAGATATGGATTTTTATTCTATAGGAGAAAAAGTTGACCTTGATAATGATGGCGAAAATGAACTGATTATTTGCGGTCCTTATGGCGGAATATATCTTGATGTGCGTAATAACAAAGTATATGAATTTGCCGCAGGTGATGGTAATGCTCTTACGCTCTCTTATGTTGTTTATAATGGAGCTATATGGATTATGTACAGTAATTGCATGAATGCAGGATATAAATTATACCATATGGAAAAATTTGAAAAAGCAGATAATTTAGTTGCAGAAATGAATTTCGGTGAAGAACTTGTTGATGAAAATAATATAGAGTCCGGAGTGAAATATACATTGAATGGAACTGAAATATCTTATGATGAATATACATCATTAGGCAGCAAGATTTTTGCAACTGAAATAAATACAAATTAAAAGAAAAATTTTCAATTTGTCAGAAAAATATAGAACGATATATAAAAAAATATCTATTACAGTTATAGAAGGCACTTCACCCAGAGGACACAGAAGCGACAGAGGATGAACTGACGGACATAACGATAAGAAATGTTTTGACAGACACCCTTTATAATGACTTAGGGTTCAGTTTGGGTGAAAAAATTTTTATCCTTCAAAACAAAATACAGCAACAGTGTTAGAATATATAGAAATAATGCTCGTCCTCTTGTCAAGTAGACAAGAGAAATATCTAAAATAAGTTTATAAGTATCCGCCATATCTGGTTTGATGTGGCGGATATTTAAGCTGTGAGGATTTATTCCATGGTCAGCTTGCAAAAAACACACAAAAAAAGATTGACAATCAAAGAAATCAAGAGTATATTTAGTGTACTAGGAATGATAATACACTTGAATTGCAAACAAAAGCAAGTGGAGAGGAATAGAACAGGGAAGGAGGAACCATGATTGTACTTGACTTAAAGGATTCCAGGCCTTTATATGAGCAGATTGTGGAGCGGTTTAAGCATCTGATTTTATGCGGGGCCTTACCGGAGGATGAAAAGCTGCCCTCTGTCAGGAATCTGGCTATGGAATTGTCGATTAACCCTAACACGATTCAGAAGGCATATGGAGAACTGGAGCGGCAGGGATTTATCTATACCGTAAAGGGCAGGGGAAACTTTGTTTCTTCCAATGACGGACTGAAAGAAGCCAGGAAAGAAGAACTGAAGCAGCAGCTTCTTTGGCTGGTGAAGGAAGGCGAGAGTATCGGCTTTAGCCGAAGCGAGATAATTGAATTTCTCCAGATTTGAGATGCTGCGGGGCAGTATCATAGGAGAAGTAAATAAGAGAACCGGATAGCAGGTGTACTGACAGTACCTGATTGAAAGAGGGAGGAAATATGATTACCTTAGAAAATGTATCTAAGCGTTTTGATGACGTTTGGGCAGTGAACAACGTCAGCCTTGCCATGCAGGAAGGCAGCGTTTTTGGACTAATCGGAACAAATGGGGCCGGGAAGACCACTATGCTCAGAATGATAGCGGGGATTATGCGTCCTGACAGCGGAACGATTCTGATTGATGAGAAAAAAGTCTTTGACAATGAAGCAGCCATTAAGGAGTTTTACTTTATTCCGGATGAGCCTTATTTTTTCCGGAATGCGGCTCCAAAGGATATGGAGAAGTACCTGGCTTGCGTTTATGAGGATTTTGCGGTGCAGCCCTATTATGAATATCTGGAGAAATTCGGGCTGAATAAGGA
>JBNMJJ010000221.1:0-4584 GCA_050873745.1 Lachnospiraceae bacterium
GTATATTCATCGGGAAAGCTCATAATCCAACTGTGGGCGTGGGTTCCTTTGACGGGAACGTCAAACAACTGGCCTGCCAGCACATTGCTGGTTCCGATACAGCCGCCAATCATAGCAGCCCGGGCGCCATACAGTCCTGCGTCGGGGCCCTGGGCCCTTCGTAAGCCGAACTCCATAATGCCGTCCCCTTTGGCGGCGTAGCAGATGCGGGAGGCTTTGGTGGCAATAAGGCTTTGATGGTTGATGATGTTTAAAATAGCCGTTTCGATAAGCTGAGCCTCCATAATGGGGGCAATTACCTTAACCATGGGCTCCCGGGGAAACATGAGATTGCCTTCGGGAATAGCATAAATATCCCCGGAGAAGTGGAAGGACTCCAGATAATCCAGAAAATCCTGTTCAAAGATATTCAGACTGGCCAGATAGTCGATGTCTTCTCTGGTAAAATGAAGATTCCGGATATAGTCGATTACCTGCTCCAGCCCGGCGGAAATGGCATAGCCCCCTCCCTGTGGATTGCTACGGTAAAAGGCGTCGAAAATCACGGTTTCGTTCTGCGCCTTGTTTTTGAAATATCCCTGCATCATCGTCAGTTCATATAAATCGGTAAGCAATGTAAGATTTTGTCCAGCCATGTAAGCCTCCTTTGCCTTTCAGGTAATCTGGTGAATATACCTGTAATCTTTAAGTATTATCCCAACTATACAACAAAATAAAATGGGTGGCAACGTAATATTTTTTGCAGTCTTGACAAGAGGGCATAAGATGGTGTAATTTCATATAATATAAAATAAGAAAGCATTGACGAAGACAGTAGCAGGTTCAGGAAAGGCACAGCGAGCCGGGGAGGGTGTAAGCCCGGTGCAAGTAGAGAATCTGTGAATATCCCTTCTGAGCTGCCAGCCGAACGGATTTCCAAGTAGGCCGGGCCGGTACTTCTCCGTTAGCAGAAGAGCGTATAACCTTCGGAGCTGTTTTGGGCATTTCCCTGATGAAGCTGCCAAAGGAGCCGGGGCGTACGATGTAACAGGTGGTATAGCGAGACTGCGGCCTCGTCCTTTTACGGGACGGGGCCTTTATTTATTCAGACTTTAGTGATTAGAAGAAAGGATGGAAACATGTACCAGAAAGTAGACACTAATCTTAATTTTGTTGAGAGGGAGAAGGAAATCCAGAAATTCTGGCAGGAAAAGGATATTTTCCAGAAAAGTATGGATAACCGAAAAGAGGGAAAGACCTATACCTTCTACGACGGCCCCCCTACTGCGAACGGAAAGCCTCATATCGGCCATGTATTAACCCGTGTCATCAAGGATATGATTCCCCGCTACCGAACCATGAAGGGCTATATGGTGCCCAGAAAGGCCGGCTGGGATACCCATGGACTTCCGGTAGAGCTGGAAGTGGAAAAGCTCCTGGGACTGGACGGAAAGGAACAGATTGAAGCATACGGCCTGGACCCTTTTATCAGCAAATGCAAGGAAAGTGTATGGAAGTACAAAGGAATGTGGGAGGACTTCTCCGGTACCGTGGGCTTTTGGGCAGATATGGACGACCCTTACGTTACCTATCATGATGATTTTATCGAATCGGAATGGTGGGCTCTGAAGCAGATTTGGGATAAGAAGCTATTATATAAAGGGTTTAAAATCGTACCCTACTGCCCGCGCTGTGGTACTCCTCTGTCTTCTCATGAGGTGGCACAGGGCTATAAGGCGGTAAAAGAACGTTCTGCCGTGGTGCGTTTCAAAGTGACGGGGGAGGATGCTTTCTTCCTGGCCTGGACGACGACCCCCTGGACCCTGCCTTCCAATGTGGCCCTCTGCGTGAATCCGGAGGAAACCTATGTGAAGGTGAAGGCAGCCGACGGCTATACCTATTATATGGCCCAGGCCCTGCTGGATAAGGTACTTGGCTCTCTGGGAAATGAAGAAGTGAAGGCCTATGAAATTCTGGATACCTATACCGGAGAGGATTTGGAATATAAAGAATACGAGCCTCTCTTTGCCTGTACAGGCGAGGCAGCGGCAAAGCAGCATAAAAAAGGACATTATGTAACTTGTGACACCTATGTCACTATGACCGACGGTACGGGTATCGTTCATATCGCTCCCGCCTTCGGTGAAGATGATGCCCAGGTGGGAAGGCGCTACGACCTGCCTTTCGTTCAGTTTGTCAACGACAAGGGTGAGCTGACGGAGGAGACTGCCTATGCAGGAAAGTTTGTGAAGGATGCGGATAAGGATATTCTGGTGGATTTGGAAAAAGAGGGCAAGCTTTTTGATGCGCCCAAATTTGAGCATGACTATCCTTTCTGCTGGCGTTGCGACACTCCTCTTTTGTACTATGCCCGTGAATCCTGGTTTATTAAGATGACGGCGGTAAAGGAGGATTTGATTCGCAACAATAATACCATAAACTGGATTCCTCAATCCATCGGTAAGGGCCGTTTCGGCGACTGGCTGGAGAATCTTCAGGACTGGGGTATTTCCCGTAACCGTTACTGGGGAACTCCTTTAAATGTATGGGAATGCGGCGACTGCGGCCACATGGAGGCCATCGGCAGCAGGGATGAGCTGGAAAAATTAAGTGGGAATCCTGCGGCGCAGACGGTAGAGCTGCATCGGCCTTATGTGGATGAGATTACCTGTAACTGTCCCAAATGCGGCAAGACCATGAAGCGTGTGCCGGAGGTAATCGACTGCTGGTTCGATTCCGGAGCGATGCCCTTTGCACAGCACCATTATCCCTTTGAAAACAAGGAGCTTTTTGAGCAGCAGTTCCCGGCCCAGTTTATTTCCGAGGCGGTGGACCAGACCAGGGGATGGTTCTATTCCTTACTGGCGGAATCTACCTTATTATTTAATAAGGCCCCTTACGAAAATGTAATCGTCCTGGGCCATGTGCAGGATGAAAACGGGCAGAAGATGAGTAAATCCAAGGGAAATGCGGTGGACCCCTTTGAGGCTTTGGAAACCTACGGAGCAGATGCTATCCGCTGGTATTTTTACATTAATTCGGCTCCCTGGCTGCCCAACCGTTTCCATGGAAAGGCGGTAACGGAAGGCCAGAGAAAGTTTATGGGAACCCTGTGGAATACCTATGCCTTCTTCGTGCTCTATGCCAATATTGATAATTTTGACGCTACAAAATACCGTCTGGATTACGATAAGCTATCGGTAATGGATAAGTGGCTTTTATCCAAAATGAACACGCTGGTTTCCACCGTAGACAGACATCTGGACAATTATCGGATTCCTGAGGCGGCAAGGGCCCTGCAGGAATTTGTGGATGATATGAGCAACTGGTATGTGAGACGGGGCAGAGAACGTTTTTGGGCAAAGGGAATGGAGCAGGATAAGATTAATGCCTATATGACCCTCTATACCGCTTTGGTTACGGTGTCCAAGGCAGCGGCGCCCATGATTCCGTTTATGACCGAGGAAATTTATCAGAATCTGGTAAGAAGCATCGACAAAACCGCACCGGAAAGCATCCATCTTTGTGATTTCCCGGTGGCAGACGAGGCTCATATTGACCAACGGCTGGAAGAAAATATGGAAGAACTGCTGAAGGTAGTGGTTATGGGCCGTGCCTGCAGAAATACGGCAAACATCAAGAACCGCCAGCCTGTCGGCAATATGTTCGTGAAGGCGGACTTTACGCTGGAGCAGTTTTTTATCGATATTATTGCAGACGAACTGAATGTAAAACGGGTAACCTTTACGGATGATGTAAGGGAGTTTACCACCTATACCTTTAAGCCCCATCTAAAAACCGTGGGACCCAAATACGGAAAGCAGCTTGGCGGCATCCAGAAAACGCTGGCCTCACTGGACGGCAACAGCGCGATGGATGAAGTGCAGGAAAAGGGAGTCCTCACTTTTATGGAGGGTGACGTGGAGGTAAGTCTTACTCAGGAGGATTTGCTGATTTCCATGAGCCAGAAGGAAGGCTATGTATCTGAGGCGGACAATAAGGTGACGGTGGTTCTGGATACCAACCTGACAGGGGAGCTGGTGGAGGAAGGCTTCGTATACGAAATCATCAGTAAAATCCAGACCATGCGTAAGGAATCCGATTATGAAGTGACGGACCACATCAGGGTTGCCGTTTCTGGTAACGCCCGGATAGAAGAAATCGTGAAGAAGAACCAGGCGATGATTGCCGAAAAGGTTCTGGCAGATGAGTTTTTGCTGGGGGAAGAACTGGAAAATCAGAAAGAGTGGAATGTTAACAAAGAAAATGTTACAATAGGACTGAACCGTATTTAAGAGGAACTAAAGAAAACGGAGGGAGAAATTTTTTCTTCATCGACAAATAGCCGTTAAAACGGCGGAATGAGAGGGAAAAGATGGAAAAACAGGTTTCATTAATGAGTAAATTTGACAAAGAACTGTTTAAAAGAAGCGTTTTGTATAATGTAAAAACGCTGTACAGAAAGACGTTGGAGGAGGCCAGCGACAAGCAGATTTTCACGGCTGTTTCCTATGCAATCAAGGATGCGATTATCGACCACTGGATGGACAGTCAGAAGGAATTTGATGAGCAGGACCCCAAAATGGTCTACTATATGTCCATGGA
>JBNMJJ010000222.1:0-4573 GCA_050873745.1 Lachnospiraceae bacterium
AAGGGAGAACAAAAATGACAGATAAGGTAATGGAAAACAATCAGGTAGTAATTATGGGAACCATCGTAAGTGAGTTTAAGTACAGCCATGAAATATTCGGAGAAGGATTCTATATGGTAGATGTGGAGGTACAGCGATTGAGTGATTCCTGCGACATTATTCCCATAATGGTTTCCGAAAGATTGATGGACACCACGCAGGATTTCAGTGGAGCAAAGGTTATGGTAACGGGACAGTTCCGCTCTTATAACCGCCATGAAGAAAAGAAAAACCGTCTTATTCTTTCTGTCTTTGCCAGAGAAGTGGAGTTGGTTGAGGAAATTGAAGAAAGTGCAAAAAGTAATCAGATTTTTCTGGATGGTTTTATCTGTAAGGAGCCTATTTACCGGAAAACACCGCTGGGAAGAGAGATTGCGGATTTGCTGATTGCGGTAAACCGTCCTTATGGAAAATCAGATTACATACCCTGCATCTGCTGGGGAAGAAATGCCCGTTTTGCCAGCAGCTTTGAAGTAGGAACCCGCTGTGTGGTATGGGGAAGGATTCAGAGCAGAGAATACATGAAAAAACTTTCTGAGGATTATGCAGAAAAACGGGTGGCTTATGAGGTTTCGGTAAATAAGCTGGAGCTGGTGGACGAGGAAATGCTGTCCTATATGTGAATTATTTCTATATGTAAGTTGGATAATATACGAATTTTTGTATATAAAAATGGATTTATGAAGTTGACACGAAAAAAAGGCGGTGCTATGATAAGCTAAAGTAAGGCAGCCGCCTTTTATATTTAGATAGAGGTCGCACGATTCATCAGTATTCCTTTAGATGTAGCAGTTACAGAGGACGAAGGAAGAAAGGGGAAAGTGCCGAAAGAAGGAATTTACTGCAGATTTTTTCTTGGGCATGGGGTTAACAGCCACATGACTGTCATCTTATACTTATAGCAAGGTGATGGGCTATAGAAGATGGGGAGCTATCGTGAATTTTTATGCTTACGAACCGACTCCCCGCAGTCGGTTTATTTTTATTTCAGGAGGAGAATAATATGTCAATTTTTACAGGGGCAGCAGTAGCCATCGTAACACCGTTTAACGATAAGAAGGAAGTAAACTACGAAGAATTCGGACGCCAGATTGAATTACAGATAGAAGGAGGAACGGATGCCATCGTGGTCTGTGGAACCACAGGCGAGGCATCCACCCTTACCCATGAAGAGCATCTGGATGTGATTCGTTACTGTATTAAGGCAGTGGGAGGAAGGATTCCGGTAGTGGCGGGAACCGGCTCAAACTGCACAGAAACAGCGATTTATCTGTCCAGAGAGGCAGAAGAGGCGGGGGCAGACGGTCTGTTAATCGTGACGCCTTATTATAATAAGGCTACCCAGAAGGGCCTTTATGAGCATTATAAATTAATTGCCGATTCGGTAAAACTGCCCATTCTGTTGTATAATATTCCCGGAAGAACCGGAGGAGTGAATATTTTACCGGAAACCGTAGTCCGTCTCTGCACTGAGACAGAGAACATCGTGGGGGTTAAGGATGCTACAGGAAATATTTCCCAGGTGGCAAAGCTGATGTCTCTGGCAGGCGGCAAGGTGGATTTATATTCCGGAAATGATGACCAGATTGTGCCTCTGTTATCTTTAGGCGGCAAGGGCGTCATTTCTGTGCTTTCCAATATTGCTCCCAGACAGACCCATGATATTTGTGCAAAATTTTTTGCCGGAGACGTAGAAGGAAGCAGGGAAATTCAGCTTAAGGCAATCGAATTGATAGACGCCCTGTTTTGTGAGGTTAATCCTATTCCGGTGAAAAAGGCCATGAATTTAATGGGACTGAATGCGGGCCCTCTTCGCCGCCCTCTGACGGAGATGGAGGATGCCAATGCAGTAAAATTGGAGAAAGCAATGAAGGATTTTGGTATTTTATAGAAAGCAGTTGTGTTATAATAGTACCAGATTTTCACAGCATGTTAAAAGAGGAGGAACACATGACAAAAGTAATTATGCATGGCTGCAATGGAAAAATGGGCCAGGTGATTGCCGGCTTAATCCGGGAAGACAAGGATGTGGAGCTGGTAGCCGGAGTGGATGTTTCCGGGCATATTACCAATCCCTTCCCGGTTTTTGCTAATATTGGGGATTGCGATGCAGAAGCGGACGTGGTGATTGATTTTGCGGCAGCCACAGCCACAGACGGGCTGTTAGAGTATTGTGCGGCCAAGAAGCTTCCCTGCGTGCTCTGCACTACGGGCCTTTCCGATGAACAGTTGAAAAAGATTGAGGAGGCTTCCAGGGAAACGGCTATTTTGAAATCGGCCAATATGTCTTTAGGCATCAATACTCTGCTTAAGCTGTTGAAGGAGGCGGCAGCCGTTCTGGAGCCCGCAGGCTTTGACATTGAAATCGTGGAAAAACACCATAATCTGAAGGTAGACGCTCCCAGCGGAACGGCCCTTGCTCTGGCGGACGCTGTCAACGAGGAGTTGGGTAACGAATATGAATACGTTTATGACAGAAGCCAGAAGAGGGAAAAGCGTTCGCCCAAAGAAATAGGGATTTCTGCCGTCAGAGGAGGAACCATTGTGGGTGAACATGACGTAATTTTTGCCGGCATGGATGAACTGATTACCTTTTCCCACACGGCTTATTCCAGGGCTGTATTCGGAAAGGGAGCAATACAGGCTGCCAAATTTTTAAAGGGGAAACCGGCAGGCATGTATCAGATGAGCGACGTCATTGAAGCAGCCGGAAAACATCAGTAATATAAGAGAAGGAGGGACAAAAGATGGACAATATGGAGTTAGTTTATTTAAAAGGCTTATCCAAGCAGTTCCCGACCATTGCTTCTGCGGCAACGGAAATCATCAATTTACAGGCAATTTTGAATCTGCCCAAGGGGACAGAGCATTTTTTGACGGATATTCATGGGGAATATGAGCAGTTCAATCATGTGCTGAAGAACGGTTCCGGTTCCGTCAGAAGAAAAATAGATGAGGAATTTGGCAATACGCTGAGCATGAAGGATAAGAAAAGTCTGGCAACGCTGATTTATTATCCTGCGGAGAAGCTGGAGATTATTTTAGAGGAAGAGGATAATCTGGAGGATTGGTATAAGATTACCCTTCACCGTCTGGTGCAGATGACCAAGCGTGTTGCCTCCAAATATACCAGGTCCAAGGTGCGTAAGGCTCTGCCTGCTGACTTTGCCTATATCATCGAGGAGATGATAACGGAAAAGGAGGAGGTACAGAATAAGGAGGCCTACTATAACGAGATTATCAACACCATTATCAAAATCGGAAGGGCGCCGGACTTTATCAAGGCTTTGAGCTTCTTGATTCAGAGGCTGGTTATCGACCATCTGCATATTGTAGGGGATATTTATGACAGAGGTAAGGGACCTCATATTATCCTGGACACCCTGAGCAACTACCATTCTGTAGATATTCAGTGGGGAAACCACGATGTGGTATGGATGGGAGCGGCAGCGGGCCATCTGGCATGTATTGCCAATGTCATTCGAATTGCCGCCCGTTACGGCAGCCTGGATACCATTGAGGACGGTTATGGAATCAACCTGATTCCCCTGGCTACCTTTGCTATGGAAACCTACCAGAATACCAACTGCGATATTTTTACCATCAAATACAATACGGACTATAACACCAAGGATTTGCAGTTGGATATGAAGATGCACAAAGCTATTGCCATTCTCCAGTTTAAGCTGGAGGGTCAGGTGATTCAGAGAAACCCGGAGTTTGGCATGAAGAACAGACTGCTTCTGGACAAAATTGACCCGGAAAAGAAAACGGTGCGGATAGAGGGCAAAGAGTACGCCATGAAGGATGTGGATTTCCCTACCGTAGATTTTAAAAATCCTTACCGCCTTACTCCGGAAGAGGAACAGGTGATGGAGCGTCTGCGTCAGGCATTTATCCACAGTGAGAAGCTGCAGAGACACGTTCGTTTCCTGTTTTCCAAGGGAGGATTGTACAAAATATACAACTCCAACCTGCTGTACCACGGCTGCGTTCCTCTGGATGAAAAGGGAAACTTCCAGAAGGTGAGCGTGGATGGTAAGGAGTATGCAGGCAAAGAGCTTTATGACGTTTTGGAACATTACGCCAGAAAGGGTTACTATTCTTTGGATGCCCATGAAAAGAGAAAGGGCCAGGATATGCTCTGGTACATTTGGGAAGGCCCCAATTCTCCGGTATTTGGAAAGGATAAAATGACTACATTTGAACGGTATTTCGTGGCGGAAAAGGAAACCCATAAGGAGCAGAAGAACAGCTATTACCGCCTGATGGACCAGGAAAAGGTGCTGAATAAAATTCTGGAAGAGTTTGGCCTGCCTACTGCATCTTCCCACATTATCAACGGCCATGTTCCGGTGGAGCAGAAGAAGGGAGAAACACCCATCAAATGCGGCGGAAAGCTTTTGATTATTGACGGCGGATTTTCCAAGGCTTATCAGGGAAAAACGGGAATCGCAGGATATACGCTGGTATACAATTCCCATGGGATGTATCTGGTTGCCCACGAGCCCTTTGAGTCTACGGAGGCGGCTAT
>JBNMJJ010000223.1:0-4525 GCA_050873745.1 Lachnospiraceae bacterium
TGCATCATGCACCAGCCAACGCCCCAATAGGCCAGACCGCCGCTGGCAAAGCCTATATATAAAAGCTTTCCTGCCATATTTACAGCAAAATTTTTTATTCCTGATATATGAAACAGAGCCTTTAATTTATTAATTTGACCTCCATAGTCGTTTGCATTCAGAAGCTCCTTTCCACTTCCTGAATATACCGACTCCTGTATCAGTTCTTTCCCTATAAATGTGGCCATTAAGGCCAACGACAAAACGGCCAGAAAAAGGCACGCCTTCTTCCTGGTGCCGGGAGTAAATATCCCCCATAACAATATTGTTAATCCACAGGCAATGACCAATCCCACTGCTCTCATATGGAGGGTATAAGTATATACAATCGCCAGAGTCAGAAGAATCCCTGTAATCACTCTGGGCTTTTCCATCAGACGAAGCAGCAGATAACTGGTAAGAATCACCATAAAAATAAGCATTGCCTCGCTCAGTGTAGTCTGCATATAATACAGCCATGCCGGATACAATACTGCAATCCCGGCAAAAAAGAATCTTCTTTCCTTCTCAAGCCTGGGAAACAGTCTTCCTGCCATTTCTACAAGCAAAAAATAGGCCACACATAAGAGAATAACATTTATGGTAACTGCAGCCCGATAGGCCACAACTGAATCGCCGGCAAATTTTAGAATAGGAAACAGAATAAGGCTGTAGCCAAAGGAATAATATGACCCCAAAGAAGCAATTTGCGACCAATCCCAGCCCAGCATAGATGCCGCACTGAACCAGTAGCCAAATTCATCCGGGTAAATACTCATTCCGTAGATACGATTAATTCCATACCCATAAACTCCTACAACAAGCAGAAGAACAAGAGAGATATGGAAATATTCTTTTTTCAACTTTAGCATGCCTTCCACCCGATTACCTATAAAAAAGAAGCAGTAAAAGCTTACTGCTTCTTCTCTTTTCTATTAATTCCTTATTTATCTTAAGTATTCTGGATAATATCTTATCTTCAAAAACTTAAATGGATAAATTAGTAAGCAATGATTGCGTATGCGCCAGCGCCACCAGTGGTGTTGAAGCTAACGGTTGCAGGATTAGTATCTGTATCCTGTAATACAGTTACAACTCCGCCTTCCTGTACGCGAATAACTGCTACAGTTCTTCCCTGTGCTGCTGCGGGAACGCTGAAGGTTACAGGAATCTCTACACCTGCAGGCAATAAGGAGTATACTCCACCTGACATCTTACCAAGTTCCAGATTGATAGCGCCAACTACTGTTGCGCCAAGAGCTCTGGCTGTGTCAGTCATGCACTGGTAAGCAAGGTTGCTCTTCTTAGTATCTATATCTAACGCTTTAACGAAAGGTCTCTCGCCAGCGCCCAGTCCGTAGTTAGCTGCGATTGTAGCTGCAGGCATGGTAACTGCAACACCAACACCCTTCTTCAGTACAAATACGCCGCCTACTTCGCTTCTGATGCCTGCTGCACTGCTGCTGGTAGTGTAAGATACGGTTGCTGCTGTAGTGTTTTCCTGAACTTCAGAGTTTGTAGCAGGAGCTACAGTAGTATTACCAGTTACATTACCCGCATTGCTGCTTGCTAATGTGCTCATGCTGGGTGCTAATACTAAGCTTAATGCTAAAGCACCACAAAGCATTCTTTTGATGATGTTTGCTTTCATCTTTCTTTCTCCTCCTGTGTAATAAGCTTTTTAATGACGCCCTTTAGTCTGTGCTGTAATCTTATTGTAAGATAGCATCATTGAGCCCTTATTTGTGGTTTTTTGCATATTTTGCACTTTTTTTTTTTTTTTTGTTGAAATATTGCATTTTCTGCATCCCTCATCTATGGACTTCGGCAGAAGAAAACTATACTCCTCTCCCCCCTCTGTCAATATACTTCAACATCGCTGCTCTCGTTTCCTTATAGCGGGGCCTGCTGACGGGCACGGTCTCTTCATTATATAAGGTAATCTCTTTATTATTGATGCACCATACCTTACTGGCATTGACAATATAGCTCTGATGGCAGCGAATAAATTCCTCCCCCAGTCCTTCCTCCAAATCGCTCAGCTTTCCGCTTCCCTTCTCCTGCCTGTTTCCGGTCAGTACGATGGTAATCTCCCTTCGATTGCTTTCCACATAGAGAATTTCTTCCTTTGGGATGACCAACAACCCTTTCTGCCCTTCAAAAGCCCAAAGTTCTTTCCGCTCATGGCGGAGGCGAATCAACATACGGTTCATGGCCTCCTGTATCTGCTGCTCCGTTACGGGCTTTAGCAGGAAATACGCCGGATTAGCCCGGAAAATATCCATAATCTGCCTCTTCCCCTCAGCCATAAAGGTGACCTGAATATCCGGATAATCCGCCTGCATCTTGGCTGCCGCCGCAACCCCGTCTCCCTCCGGCATTGCCAGGCTGATAAAGAGAATATCCACATTTCCTTTCATGGTATCTAACACATAATTCTCCAGGGCAAATGTACTTTCACAGACAAATACCCTGATTCCCTTACCGTATAGCTTCAGCAAAAACTCCTCTATCTTCTTTGCCGATTCCATTTTCTTGTCGCAGACAGCAATATGAACCATAGTTCCCCCTTTTGCCCTTATATTATAACAAAAAAATACCCCTTGCCGCCAGTATAAATCATAATCCCCATTCTACCGATACATAGCCTCTAAAATCAGCGGGGAGAATGCCCTTTCCAGGGCATTCTCCAAGCGTGAGACTTAGAAGTTCTTTGCGAAACGCCCACTGGCGTGAGCATTAGAACTTCTTCTCACGCTACCTGGCCTGAGTCAAAATCCAATCCACCCATGTACCGTAATACTTACCTAAAATATGAGTATGGTCCGCAGTATATTCAGAAGAAAGATTTCCCCCTTCATCATCGAACAGGGGATTCACATCCAGATAGAAAATGGTTTTCCCATCCGCCATCTTTTCTATGGCATGATTAAACCGGTTAATATTTTCATTATTATAATAGGGAGAAGTTTCCGATTTCATCCCGGTAATATGCAGATTCGCTTCCACAAAAATAATCGCTTCCGGCTGCATCCGGCGTATCAGCTCCACTACCTCCTGATACTTTTTTACCGTCTGGTCAAAATCATAGCCCAACTCATTAATTCCCAGCATAATATAAATCTTACCGAATTGCCTCTCCGTCAGAAGCTGCTCCAGACGCATTTTCCCACCGCCTTTAGTCGGAAAATCGGTTTTCAGAATCTTATATACGCTCATTCCCGAATCAGCCAGTACTTCCGCCTGCCCCAGATTTCCATATTCGGACAGCCCTACCGTTCGGGAATCTCCAATAAAAAGTGCATCGTCAAAGTAGGAGGTATCTGCCGTAAAAATTTCCCGCTCTTTTTCTACTCCAATTTCATTGCCGGAGACAGAAAGCGTATTTTCTGACACCTGTGCCACTTCCTGCGGGAAACTCTTTCCTCCGCTTTCTTCACCCTGACCGGGATTATTGCCGCTGATAGCTGCATTTTCCTGTCCGCTGCCCAAATTACTTCCAGCCGCCTCTTCTTCCTCCAGCCAGGGCTCCCCTTCAGCCACATCCTTCTCAGAAGCAAAATGAAGCAGCTCCAGAATTTCCTTCAGCCAATCCAGACTTCCGGCCTCCTGATAGCCTCCTCCAAACTCTGCCTCGGTCCCCGCCTGGGGCGGTTCCAAATGAATAAGCTGCAGCTTCCATCCCGAAACAAATACCAGGACGCTGAGCCCCAGCAGAACAATATAAGACCACTGCCTTCTTTCCGTTTTTACCATTACTAACCCCATTCCCATTAAAACTGATAGTATAAAAAGGGATCATCAAGTCCCTGATACATACTGTACATACATAGCCAAAATAAGATGACCAGAATAAGGGTCATCCAAAGAGAATGCTTTTTCTTATTATAAATCTTCTCTGCAAAGGGCAGACAAAAGAACAGTGAAGCCCCCAGAGGAAGTGCAAAGGTTCGCAAATACTTAAAAAAATCTCCTGCAAATACTGCCTGAGAAGCATTCCCCAAAAAGGGAAACAGCCGGGTAACGTAAATCCCTATCTGTCCAATATCCGTTATGGCAAAGACCATCCAGAAAAGGGGAATAATCAAAATCATATAGGTATGCCCCAAAAGTGGCCAGCGGTTTAATACCTTCCCAACCCCCAGCTTCTCCAGAGCAATCAGCACAAAACAAATCAGCCCCCAGATAACAAAATTCCAACTGGCTCCATGCCAGAGCCCCGTAAACATCCATACAATCAGCAGATTCAGATAGGGATGCCTTCGATTCCCCCCTAAAGGAATGTAGACATAGTCTCTGAACCAGCCTCCCAGGGTCATGTGCCATCTTCTCCAGAAATCCGTCATGGTTTTTGCCAGATAAGGCTTATCGAAGTTATCCGGAAAGGTAAAGCCCATAATCCTTCCTAACCCCTTAGCCATCATCGAATAACCATAAAAATCAAAATAAATCTGAAAGCTGTAGGCCACAATTCCCAGCCAGGCTAAAGGGGTGGAAATACTTTCAA
>JBNMJJ010000224.1:0-4518 GCA_050873745.1 Lachnospiraceae bacterium
ATTTTGCAGAATCCGAAAAATTTACCAGAATCTACATTTATGCTATGCTGAACAAAGCTGCCGACGGCTCCGACAGCCGTGCCCAGTCCATGATGGCCAGGGCAGCTTCCCTCTTTGGCCGTTATGCCGGCGCTACAGCCTTTATCACCCCTGAGCTGCTTTCTTTAGAAGAAGAAAAGCTAAAGGAATTTCTTGCTTCGGGCTTTTTGGACGGGTATCGTCATTTTATTGAAGATACCGTCCGTTTGCGCCGCTATACTCTGGATGCCAGTGGAGAGCGCATGCTGGCTATGCTGACCGATGCCTGTTCTTCCAGCCGCAATACCTTCGAGGCCCTTACGAATGTGGATATGCAGTTTCCCGGCGTACACGACGAGCAGGGTAAGCTGCAGCCTCTGAGCAGCGGAAGTTTTTCTATTTTTCGGGAAAGCCCCGTCCGAAGCGTACGGGAAGAAGCTTTCAAAACCTGGTTTGGAGAGTACGGAAAGTACATTAATACCTTTGCCGAATTGTATGCCGGTTCCGTCAAGTTTGATTGTTATTTTTCTGACGTAAGAGGCTATGACAGCGCCGCCCATTCGGCAATGTTTGAGGATAATGCACCGCTGTCTGTCTACGACTCTCTGGTAGAGGCAGTCCATCGCTCCCTGCCTTCCATGAAAAAATATCTGGGCCTTCGCAAAAAGGTTATGGGATTGGAAAAACTGGATTTATTCGACCTCTATACCCCCATGATTGCCCAGGTGGACTATCATATGCCCTATGAGAATGCAAAGGAGCTGGTAAAAAAAGCCCTTCTTCCTCTGGGTGAAGAATATCAGAAGCTGCTGGACAGGGCTTTTGAAGAAAAATGGATAGACGTCTACGAAAATAAAGGAAAGCAGTCAGGAGCCTTTTCCTGCGGAGTCTACGGCGTCCATCCCTATATCAAGCTGAACTATGCAGACAAGTTAGATGACGCCTTTACCCTTGCCCATGAGCTGGGCCACGCTATGCACTCCTGGTTTTCCAGTGAAAAACAGGATTATGCCAACCACAGTTACCGTATCATGGTGGCGGAAGTGGCTTCTACCTGCAATGAGGTGCTTTTAACCCATTATCTTTTGCGTATGGAGACGGATTCCAAACGTCGGGCCTATATTTTGAATCATTTTCTGGACAGCTTCAGAACCACCGTATTCCGCCAGACCTTATTTGCCGAATTTGAACGGAAGGCTCATGATATGTGCCATGCGGGAATTCCTTTAACCGCAGAATCCCTTTCCGCTGCCTATAAGGAGCTTTTGGAGCTTTATTATGAGGGTGCGGATATTCCTGAAATAATGAAATATGAGTGGTCCTATATCCCTCATTTTTACAATGCCTTCTACGTTTACAAGTACGCTACCGGCTTTTCCAGCGCTGTGGCCATTGCCAATCATATCCTTAAAACCCAGGAGCCTTCTGCCTACCTTGAGTTCCTTTCTCTGGGTGGCAGCGACTATCCGGTAAATGAATTAAAAACTGCGGGTGTAGATTTATGTAATCCGGACACCGTAGCTTCTGCCCTGGCCGTTTTTGAGCAGACCATTAATGAGCTGGAGGAGCTGCTTGAACTCTGATGCAGCACCTTCCCGTCCGATAAAGGGCATATAGGAGAAAACACAAATCCCCCATACCCACAGGCTTGACTTACTGTGAGTATGGGGGATGTTCATTTATCTGTGTCTGAATGCCCATCCTTTTTTACCTGAAATCCGGCAGAACACTCTATCTTTCTATTCTTCTATATGGGAACTGCATCCACAGCCTGAGCCTTCATGAGAGGAGGCTGATGAACACTGTCCTGCTGACGGACAGCCGATACATCTGGTTCCTTTTTTCTTTTCCTTAATCATATAGGCTATTGCAGCCCCAATGATAATCACCAGAATCCCTGCAATAATAAAATCTGCTGTAACCATTCTACCCTCCATGATACCGTCTGGCGGCATCTCTAATCCGGATGAAAAATATCTGTTTTAACTTAATTTATATTCTGCGGAAAAGCTTCTGTTGTTTCTGCCGATAAGCACTGCCAAAACTGCCCCGAAAACAATCACCGCCATAAGTCCGCCGACAAAGCCTGCTCCCAGGCTTCCGGTGGTCACCAGGCTTCCAATCTGGTATACCACAAAAGCCACGGTATAACCGGTTGCCATCTGTAAAGCTATACCTCCACAGAGCCATTTTTTATCCTGCATCTCAGAATTCATTGCTCCCAGCGCTGCAAAGCAGGGCGGAGTAAACAGGTTGAACATCAGGTAGGCTAACGCCGCTGCTCTGGTCAATCCCATAGCTACTGCCACTTCGTTGCCGCTGCCGATTAAGGCCAGCTCTTCTGTGTCGATAAAAGCGCCAAGACCATAGCATACTGCCAATGTACCTACCACATTTTCCTTAGCAATAAAACCGGTAATGGCTGCTGCCGCCAACTGCCATGCTGCAATTCCCACGATGGGAACCAGCAGAACCGCAACAGGAGAGGCAATGGCTGCCAAGATGGAGGTATTCTCCATTCCCTCTTCCACAACCTGGAACTGCCAGTTAAAGGTCTGCATAATCTGAACCACTGCATTACAAACCAGGATGATAGTACCCGCCTTAACGATATAGGCTTTTCCTCTGGAGAGCATGGAAAGAGCCGCTCTCTTCAGGCTGGGAAGTTTATACTCAGGAAGTTCAATAATAAAGAATGACTTTCTGTATTTATATCCGGTAATCGCTTTCACCAGTAAGGCACCCAGTAAAATCAGGAAAATGCCTGCAAAATACATTAAAGTACCCAGCCAGGGAACCTCCGGGAAAAAAGCGCCTACGAACAGGGCAATAACGGGCAGCTTTGCACCACAGGGCATAAAGGGTGTCAGCATTGCAGTAGACCTGCGTTCTCTTTCGTTACGGATGGTACGGCAGGCCATAATTCCGGGAATCGAGCAGCCTGTTCCGATTACCATAGGGATAACGGATTTACCGGACAGCCCCACTCTTTTAAAAATCGGGTCCAGTACCACGGTGGCCCTGGCCATGTAACCGCAGTCTTCCAGCAACGCAATAAGGAAGTACATTACCATTACCAGTGGCAGGAAGCCTACAACTGCGCCTACACCGCCGATAATGCCGTCAATCAGCAGGGACTGTAAAATCGGAGATGCGCCTTCCACCTGGCCGGCTGCCCACTCCTGGAAGGTTTCAATCCAGCCCACCAGCCAGTCTGCAATCCAGGTTCCCAGGGTGGACTGGGAAATATAAAACACCAGAAACATGATTATGGCAAAAATCGGAATGCCGATGATTTTGTTGGTCAGCACCGCATCAATGGCATCCTGCCTGTTTTTCTCACTGGTCAGTACCTTACGCTTTTCCACCCCTTTTACGATTTCATTGGCGAAGGCAAAGCGCTTTCTGTCCGCCTCTTCCACTGCTTCTTTATTATGTAAGTCAACCTCTCCCTGTACATATAACGCCTTCTGTCCGGCGCCTTTTAAAGCAGCCGCTTTTTCCACAACCGCCTTCAGGCCGTTGTCTCCTGCCAGGGTAGATACCGTCTTAATCACGGGACAGCCGATTTTTTCCGAAAGAAGCTCTGCGTTAATTTCGGTGTCCTTTTTCTCGTTAATATCGCTCTTATTCAGGGCTACCACCACCGGAATGCCAAGCTCCAGAAGCTGAGTGGTAAAAAACAGGCTTCGGCTGAGGTTGGTGGCATCCACAATGTTGATGATGGCATCCGGGTTTTCATGCTTTACATAACCACTGGTAATACTCTCCTCAGAAGTAAAAGGAGACATGGAATAGGCTCCCGGAAGGTCTACCGCAATCAGTTCCTCCCCTCCATCATAATAACCTTTCTTAATTGGGCTTTCCTTTTTCTCCACGGTCACGCCTGCCCAGTTGCCGACACGTTCATTTCTTCCCGTCAGTGCATTAAACATCGTTGTTTTTCCACTGTTAGGGTTTCCAGCTAATGCAATTCTCATTTTTCATCCACCTTCTTTTTTCTTAAATAAATATAGGTTAAAACCAGTTTGCAACTTATGCCTTAAATTAGTTAAAACTAACCAAAAGGCATAAAAGTGGCTGCTTTTTCACTTTTATATTGAAATGGCTCTTGCCAAATCCTTATCGATATTATATCTGGCGTCCTTAACGGAAATAACGCAGCTATTCTTCATATGAGAAACTACGGTAATCGGTTCTCCGCTGTAGCATCCCAGGGAAAAAAGAAAGGCATTGAGCTCTTCATCATCCGTCACAATATCCTTAATGATATATTCTTTTCCTTCACTGGCATCAGCTAAATTCATATGCGCCTCCTGTATTCTTCTGTACTTTATTTATGTCTGCATATACCAATATATCACCAGTCTGTTGAAGTATCTTGCTTATACAAACATATTTATAATAGCAACTATCTTATATTAGTTGATTCTAATCTTAGTTTTAGTATAATACTACAGGTTTTCTTTGTCAACCCTCCTTACGAAAGAAACAGGATAC
>JBNMJJ010000225.1:0-4517 GCA_050873745.1 Lachnospiraceae bacterium
TCCCTGATTGCGGTCGCCACCGTTAAAGCTGCGGCCAGTGCCCTGACTGCCGCTGCCGCCCTGATGAGCGCTGCGATTACCTCCAGCGTTCTGACGGTCGCCGCCCTGATGGGAAGGACGTCCCTGGCCTCCCTGTCGGTTGAAGGAACGGTCGCCGCCTGTTCTTCTTTCTTCATTCTGGCCTCCTCTGCCTGCCGCTCTGTCGCCGTTACGGCCTCCCTGAGACTGTCTGCCTCCATTGTTTTCCCGATTGGGCCTGGTTTCCCTTTTTCCTTCCTGTGCTACTGCCTCCGGTGCAGGTTCAGGCTTTCTGGGAGGAAGCATCTCCATAACCTTTCCCGTGGACTTGTTAATCATCTGGTTGGGCCCCAACTGAATCGGCTTGGGCGCCGGCGCTTTAGGCGCCTGCTCCTGTCCCTGCCTAGCCTTGGGCCCGCGGTTATTCATGGGCGGCCTGTTTCCTCCGGACATCTTACTGTTCTGAGGATTACTGACAAAAATAATGTTCTTCTTTTTCTTCGCTCCCTCTGTCTTAGGCTGTTGGGCCCTGGCCTGCTGCCCCTCCTTCGTCCCAGTGTTTTCCGGCTGTCCCGCCGGCCTGGCAGCCTTCTGTACAGGCTGCCCCTTTTCCTGGGGTTCTTTTTTCCCAAACTGATTTCTTACCATCTGTGCTGCATCCTCCTCTACTGAGCTCTGCGCCGCCTTCGCTTCAATGCCTTTTTCCCGTAAAAAAGCCAGAATCTCTTTGCTCTGTGTATCTAATTCCTTCGCCAGTTCATATACTTTAAATTTAGCCATTCTACTAAACTACCTCCGTTCCTCTTCCAACATCTTTTTCAGGGACTTTGCAAATCCCTCATCCGTTACTGCCAGAGATGCCCGCATTTCTTTCCCCAAAGCATGCCCAAGTTCTTCCTTGGTGCCGTAAAAAAACAGGGGAACCTGATAAAACTCACACATATTCCGAAACATCTTTTTGGTATTTTCTGAGGCATCCTCCCCAACGATTACCAATACCGCTTCCCCTCTTTTTATCTTTGTCTCCGTCATAAATTCTCCGCTCACCAGATTTCTGGCTCTGGTGGCCAGTCCCAACAGGGAAAAAATCTTATTCTGCTTCAATTTTAGCAAACTCCTCTACCAGCCTGTCATAAACTTCAGTTGGAATACTCATCTTGAAAGAGCGCTCAAGACCTTTTGCCTTAATTGCTCTTTGCAGACAGGACTGCTGCCTGCAAAGATAGGCGCCTCTTCCATTCTTTTTACCGGTTACATCGAGAACAATGGGGCCTTCCTGGGTCTTTAAGATTCGCATCATTTCTTTCTTGCTCTTCATCTCACCGCATCCTACGCACTGCCTCATAGGAATTTTCTTATTCATACCACATCTTCTCCTTATATTCATCAAAAAGGAAATATATTCCAGGAACTATTCCTCTACGCCTTCACTGTCCTCCTGGTAGCCTTCTTCACCCTGAGCGCTGGCTTCTTCGTCCGCTTCATATGAGCTGTCGTATTCCTCATACTCTTCTTCGTCATCATCATACTCACCGATATAGTCCTCATAACGGAAGCCAGGAGTATCTTTTGCCTGCGTCTCGCTCTTAATATCAATCTTGTAGCCCGTAAGTCTGGCCGCCAGCCTTGCGTTCTGCCCCGATTTACCGATAGCCAGAGAGAGCTGGTAATCCGGCACCACCACCTTGGCCGTTTTCTCATCCGGGTCTGCAAATACAGCAACGATTTTTGCCGGAGACAGTGCATTCTGAATCAGGTTGCCGGGGTTTTCATCCCAGTTTACGATGTCGATTTTTTCCCCTCTCAGCTCTTCTACGATAGAATTTACCCTGGCGCCGCTTTGTCCTACACAGGCGCCTACCGCATCCACATCCGGGTTGTTGCTCCATACCGCAATCTTACTTCTGCTGCCTGCTTCTCTGGCGATGCTTTTAATCTCTACCGTACCGTCCTTAATTTCCGTAACCTCAGACTCGAACAGTCTTTTTACCAGTTCGGGATGGGTTCGGCTGACCAGAATTCTGGGGCCTTTGGTGGTATTTTTTACCTCCAGTATATATACCTTGATTCTTTCCGTGGGCCTGAATACTTCGCCCTCTACCTGTTCGCTTTCCGTCAGGATGGCATCGGCTTTTCCCAGGTTGACACTGATGTTTCTTCCCACATAACGCTGGACGATACCGGTCACCACATCCTTTTCTTTTTCAAAATACTGATTATAGATAACGCTTCTTTCTTCTTCGCGGATTTTCTGTAAAATGACATTCTTTGCATTCTGAGTGGCAATCCGGCCAAATTCCTTGGACTTGATTTCCACATTGAGAATCTCTCCCACCTTTGCCTTTTTGGAATGCTTTAAAGCCTCCTCCAGGCTGATTTGAAGCAGCTCGTCCTCAACCTCTTCGGCAGTTTCCACCACTTCCTTCTGGGCATAGCAGAGGAAATCACAGGTTTCGCGATTAATCTCCACCTTAATATTATCTGCCTTGCCAAAATGATTCTTGCAGGCGGTCAACAGAGAATTTTCAATAGCCTCAAACAGCGTTTCCTTGCTGATTTCTTTCTCTTTTTCCAACACATCCAATGCTTCTAATAATTCTTTGTTCATTTTGTCCTCTCATTTCTGCCCTTACGGCCACTCTTTCTATATTAAAAATCAAAGGTCAATTTTACCAGAGCCACATCTGCCTTTGAAAATGTCTTTTCCTCATCATCTATCAGAAGCGTTACGTTCCCGTCCTGATAGTCCTTCAAGATTCCCACAAATTCTTTGCACTTATCAATAGGCTTATAGGTCTTAAGTTCAACCTCCTGCCCCATAGACCTGAGAAAGTGCTTTTCTTTTTTCAATGTTCTGCCCAATCCCGGACTGCTTACCTCCAGAATATAGGCGTCTTCAATAAAATCCGCCTCATCCAGCTTATCCGATAAGGCCCGGCTTACCGTCTCGCAATCCACTATGTTCACTCCTGCTTCCTTATCAATATAAGCCCGTAAATACCAGTCGCTGCCTTCCTTCACATACTCCACATCATAGATTTCCACACCTGCTGCTTCGGCAATAGGCAAAAGCAGTTCTTCCGTTCTGGTTTCATATGTCTCTCTTCTGGACATTCTGTCACCTGTTCCTTTCTTTATTCAGTTTTACCGTAACCGCTCAATCCCTGTGCAGCTACTTAAGCTCCCCCAATCCTGCCCTGCGCTCCGGCCCCTCCAAGCGAATCAAAGGCAGCGGTAAACGTATAAAAAGAGTGGACCGACCAGTCCACTCTAATGAATAGCATTATTAGATTGTATTCAGTATAACACTCAAACTCTTTAAAATCAAGCAATATTTACTATTTGATGCTTTATTTTTCGGCTTTTTTACTCCTCCAAAGCCATAGACCAGAACCTGTATGTATTCCGCCCTGCTCCCTTTGCTTCATAAAGGGCCAAATCCGCTCTGTGATACAGTTCCTCATAGCTCAATGCCTGTTCTTCCCGACAGATGGCAATACCGATACTAAAGGATGTCTTCACCTCTTTCGTACCATCCTCCGAAACCAGGGTCATCCGGCCTTTCTGATTCAATTCCTCCGCTCTGTCACAGATTAAATCCACATTGGTTAAGCTGGGCGCAAAAACACAGAATTCATCTCCGCCCAATCTGAAAATCATATCCTTTTCTCTGAAACTCTCCCGGAAAATCTTAACCACACTCTTCAAAGCCTTATCCCCTTCCGGATGGCCCAGTGTATCATTAACCGATTTAAAATAATCCATATCAATTATGAAAAGCGTTCCCGAACTCCTTCCTTTCTGAAACATTTCCATCATAATCTTTTCCATAGTGGCCCGGTTATATACTCCCGTCAGTGCATCCCTGGCCGCTTCCTGCTGCAGTTTTTCCAGGAAAGTAATCTCCTGGTCAATATCGTTAAAGGAAAAATAGCACAGCATATCTCCACTTTCCTCTTCTCCTACCACGATAATCTGTACTCGAATCCAAATCCACTCTTTCCCTATGCTGTAGAGCTTTTCCTGTATATTTTCCGGAAGATTCATCCTGTTTAACAGATAATCGACCGACATTCTTACGTTAAAACTGTTAAAAGGAAGCACTTCCAGCTTTGCCCTGTACTGTTCCACATCCACAAGAGGCATAAAATAGTATCTGTCGTTTTCATGGATGCAGTTCATTCTGAAATCCTCCAGAATCTGTATTGTATCCTGTTCAAATTCCATTTCCAGCGTCCTGAAAAAATACTCTCCCTCTATGATTTCTTTCTGAGAAACATCGAAGCAGAACCGAAACATAGCGTCTCCCTGACTGTTTTCCCTGAACTGCCGCTCCATCTTCAAGTCCGAATCAATGGTCATTAACTGACGGTCTTTCTTTTCTTCCCAGACATGAAAAAGAGCAATCATAAAACTTCCTGCCAGAATCAGACTGTTTTTTAACGCTAAGTCTGTTCCAATCGTCACATGGATACGATGGGGAATGCTCATATCGTAAA
>JBNMJJ010000226.1:0-4497 GCA_050873745.1 Lachnospiraceae bacterium
ACGAAAGATTAAAAAAATTATCTCTCCATTTAGTGTCACATCACACAAACCCGATGGATAACCTGCGAGAGAATCTGCTTATGTATGTCGCTCAGCCGGACATTACACTCAAAAGTATTTCAGATGCCTCTTCAGTATCCATCGACACCTTAAAATCTTTGCTCTACGGAAAGGTTACCGACTGCAAAATCTCTACTGCGGAAAAGCTGGCCTGTGCCCTGGGGATTACCATGTCAGAGTTAATTGGTTCCCACTCTGTGGACCCAATTACCTTAAAAAACGTTGCTAAATGCCGTATTCTCCCCGAGCATCAGTTCTATCTGGTACGTTGGTTTATCAACCGCCAGGTAGCCATGGCTATGGAGAATAAAGAAAAGGGGAATAAAATTATCTCTGTCCTCAAGCCCTCTTTACGCAACGGTTCCCTGAAGATGACGAATATGATGGAACCTCTTTGCATAGACCGTCTTGCGGACGACATAAAGGCTAACGTCTTTTTAGGGCTGGAACTTACCTGTGACCATTATATGCCTTATTTTTCCCCCTACGATGTCCTGCTTATTGCTGCCGACCGGGAAGGGCGCAACGGGGAACTGTGCGTCGTTATCTATTATGAAAATATTTTTATTGCACGGAAACATATCTACGAAGAAAACGGGCAAACTGAAGTAGAGTACCTGGGTCTTTTGGATAACACCTTCCGGGTGAAGGAATCCGATGTTGACAGCAAAATTGGCTATGTAGTTGATGTTTTTCATCCCTGATGGTTTTTGCTCCCTGCCGGACCAGGCAGATTTTTTATTTGTAAAAGCCTATGAGCTATGATAAAATGGACAATAGTACAGATTTGGAAAGGATTTTTGCAAATGAAGAAGGCTCTTGTAATTGGTGGAGGTCCTGCCGGGCTTACCGCCGCCTACGAACTGTTAAAGCAGGGAAATGACATGGAGGTCACCGTTTTTGAGGAAAGTGACTGCTTTGGCGGCATTTCCAAAACGGTAAACTACAACGGAAACCGTATGGATATGGGCGGCCACCGCTTTTTTTCCAAGATTCCTGAGGTCAATGAATGGTGGGACAACCTTCTGCCCATGCAGGGCGCTCCGACCTATGATGATATTTTGCTGAACCGGTCCATGCCCCTTGCAAAAGGCGGCCCTGACCCTCAGAAGGAGGACAGGGTTATGCTCACCAGGCGCAGGGTATCCCGGATTTATTTTAATGACAAATTTTATGATTATCCCATTTCCCTGAAACCGGAAACCTTTAAAAATTTTGGGTTTATTACCACCCTTCAGGTAGGCTGCAGCTATCTGGCAAGCGTTTTTCACAAGCTGCCGGAAGATAATCTGGAAAATTTCTACATTAACCGTTTTGGACGTAAGCTCTACTCCATGTTTTTCGAATACTATACGGAAAACCTGTGGGGACGCCATCCCAGTGAAATTGATGCCTCCTGGGGCGCACAGCGTACCAAAGGACTTTCCATTTTTGCCATTATCAAGGACGTATTCGGCAAAATCTTCAAGGTAAAAAACCGCAAGGTAGAAACTTCACTCATTGAGGAATTCAAATACCCCAAGCTGGGCCCCGGCCAGCTATGGGAGGTAACTGCCGACGAAATCGAAAAGATGGGCGGAACCATTTTCAAACAGGCTAAGGTGACCAGACTTCACAAAAATGCTGAAAATGTAATTACTTCCTTAACCTACGAAAAGGACGGACAGGAATATACTGTAGAAGGGGATTATTTTATCTCCTCCATGCCGGTCAGGGATTTGGTTGCAGGCATGAACGACGTTCCCGCCAACGAAGCGAGGATTGCTGCCGGACTGCCCTATCGGGACTATATGACCCTGGGAGTTCTGGTTCCCCGGATTAATCTGGTAAACAAAACCGACATTAAGACCGTCTCCAACATCGTCCCGGACTGCTGGGTTTATGTGCAGGACCGCCGGGTGAAGGTAGGCCGTTTCCAGATTTACAACAACTGGTCTCCTTACATGATTAAGGATTTGGAAAATACGGTCTGGATTGGCCTGGAGTATTTCGTCAATGAAGGAGATGAATTCTGGAATATGACCGAAGAGGAATTCTCTGCACTGGGTATTGAAGAAATGATTCGGCTGGGCCTTATTGACAGCGCCGACCAGGTAATTGACACCCATATGGAAAAGGTAAAAAAGGCTTATCCCGCATATTTTGACACCTATAATGAAATCGACACTCTGATAAGCTATCTGAAATCCATCGATAACCTTTACTGCGTAGGACGTAACGGTCAGCATCGTTATAACAATATCGACCATTCCATGTGTACTTCTTTTGAAACCGTGAAAAATATTTTAAGCGGAACCAAAAACAAGGATAATATCTGGAGCGTCAATACCGAACAGGAATATCATGAAACTTCTGCCAAAGAAGTGGCTGAGGTAGATTAAAATAAAAGGGACTGCCGACGGGCAGCCCCTTTTATTTTACCTGGTTTTATACACATAAATGGTATAGGGCGAGCTTTCATCAGAAAATTCTCCCACAAGATTAATTCCCAGTTCCCCGGCATTAGCCACCAGAATCCGGGAAAAGAGGTATTTTCCTCCCAAAGCTCTGAAAGCTTCCGCATTCATATAGAGGTTCTCATCCTGAAGCTCTAACTGCCTCTGGGGCTGATAGGTATTTTCCCCTGCCCCGGAATAAAGGTAGGCCCTTGCTCCCCAGGTATCATAGAGATTCCTGAACTCTTCGGCCTTCTCCAGAGCCGGAGCTATCACCTCTCTGAACTCCTCCTTATACTCCTGACTGTACATCCCCAGATAACCATCCAGAGTAGCAATTCCATTGTACTGTAATACCGCAGGGTGCATTCCGTAGGCTGCCGCCCATTCTCCCTCATAGCCCAGTTCTTCCTTAATTTTATCGAAAAGCTCACGGGAATAAAATTCCCCAAAGGAAAGCTGGCTGCTTTCTTTTCCTTTCAGTATTTCATAGGCATGGTGGTAGCAGTTGCTGTAAAAATCATTATACACCTGCGGTGCCAGCATACAAACACAAGTTCCAATCAGGGCCAAAACACAGGCCGCTGCCCTGCCTTTCCTGTTTACATCCCATAATTTTTTCAGACAAAGAAAAAAGAGGACATACCACAAAAAAGGATTAAAGTAAATGGTCCGGTTAAACTGAAATCCGGTAAGGGGCGGCAGAACCGCCTCAAACAAATCCCTAAAGGGCTTAAAGTCATAAATTCCATAAATCAGGCAGTTAAACAGGATAAAGAAAAAAATCAGATTAACCGCATCGGTATAAATTTTTTTCTTCTGCCCCTTTCTTACATAATTCAGATTGACTGCCAGAATAACCACCAGGCACACCCAGATAATCCAATATCCGTGGGAATCCTGAGCATGAAAAACCGGGGTAATCATCCCCTCCAGTATTTTATCCAAAACCTCTCCCAGGGAGGAGTCCGCATTGACCATAGTGCTTCGGATGGTTACTCTGTCACTGAACAGCATCTCCCGAAACAGCCGATACTCCCAGCCCATATAGCCCAGAGCCAGAATCCCCACAGCCGCTGCCAGAGAGAGGGGAAAGGTTTTCTTTTTTACCCAAAGAAAGATAACCCCACAAACCATATAGGCCAGCAAAAAGAATCCAAAGTAAGAAAAATAAGAAATTACCGGATAGCAAAACAGCAGCACATACCACAATAACTTTGGCTGGCGGGCAATCTTCACCAGCAGAAACACCGCAAAAGGTACAGAAGTAAAGGCAATCCCATAGGCCGGAAAAACCGGTATCATGCAAAATCCTGCTGCCACCAGCAGGATTAGCCCCCGATAGTCCTGATATTGTTCCTTCAGAATTTCTTTTGCCAGTAAAATACTGCCTCCAAATCCAATAAGCATTTTTAACAGATAGGCCGTTACATAGGCTGCATAAGGAGAAAGAAAGACGTACAGAAGGTTATACAGCGTAAACTCGCTGCCCAGAGTATCTCTGCTTACGCCCCCAAGCATAGGAGCCTGAGCCTGTTGAACGAAAAAGAGCCCTGCCTTTTTCAGCATGGTATTATGGGCCACAAACAAATCCAGATTATCATGAATGGCTACGAAGCTGCGTTCCCCCCAGGCAGTCATCACAATCACCTGCGCCAGAAAGAGGAAAGCTGCCAGGAAAACGTACCAGTTTTTCTTCATTCCTTCTCTACTCATCGACTTCTCCTAAACGGTATTTTTTCTTTGCCAGTAAATCCGCTATGGTAAAGCCGTCCACCACCATATTGATGGCTCCCGCCAACTGTCTCCAGACGTCCAGGGTCTCGCACTCCTCACAACGCTCACACTGGTTTACCTCATCCTCCAGACAGGATACGGGACTTAAATTCCCTTCCGTCAGTCTCAGAATCATTCCCACCGTGTACTGAGACGGGTCCTTCGCCAAATGGTAGCCCCCCTGGGCTCCTCTCACACTTTTAACATAGCCTGCCTTATTGAGAAG
>JBNMJJ010000227.1:0-4475 GCA_050873745.1 Lachnospiraceae bacterium
ATTTTAAGGTCTATAAGAATAAGAAAAACGAAACTATGGACGCTATGGATGCTATGGATATGGATGATTTCCAACTGGAGGATGAAGAAGATGAGGATGAGGAGGAAATTGAGTTTGATGAGGATAGGAAGCAGAAGCTTTTAGATGATTTAATTTCTTCGGATGGGTATGCAACAGAAAATGAATTATATGATACTGACCCGGAAGAATATGCTGCTGATGCGGCGCCCGAACCGGAAACGGAGGATAGGGAAATTGGGGATAGAAAAATGAGTGAGCCGGATGAGCAGGAAAGCAAAGGGCAGCCATTTACGGAGGAAGAGGATAATCGTTTTGTGGATGAGGAGTTTGCCGAAGCCTTATCCGCAGCCGTAGAATTTGATGAGGAGCTGGATGGAGAGGAGGAGTAACTATGGAGAAATTAAAAAGTTTACTTGAGCGAAATCAAAAGCAGTTTATTTTGGGAATCGGCCTTCTGGCTATTTGCATTTTAGCTGCTGCGGCAGTCATTTACGATAAGAAACCTGAAGGAAAGGCTTATTATTACGAAAATAAAATGGAGGCTATGCTGGCGCAAAGAACCATAGAGTATTTAGAACAGCATACCACAATGAAACAGGATGATTTAGAAGAAATGGGAGATATGGCGGTAAAAACCTATAATGCCATTCTGGCTTCCGGAACCAATGAAATTACAGAGGAGCATTCGGCAGTAATTGAAGAAGCTATTCAGGATGCACTCTATTCGTACCTGTCAGAAGAAAATTTAAATGATGCGGATTATGAAATGTTGTCTGCTGGAATCAGTAAAATTATCCTGGATATATTATTGACTGAATTAATCAATAGTGAATTGGCTGTCAATGTAAATTATCAGGAAGAGTTCAATGCGCTAACCTCCAGTTTACAGACGCAAATCAAGGAGATTGAGGAGAGAATGGCAAAGCTCAAAGTCAGAGCTACCATTCGATTTAACACGGATGCACTGAAGGCAGAGATTAATCAGACCATTCAGTCCTCTTTGGAAAAAGGGAAGAATGACCTATATGAAAATCTTGGTAATGAAATGAACCATTCCATAGAAAAGCAGATTAGTAAAATACAGAACGATATAATAGACAACTTAAAGGATGGTATTACCAAAGAGGTGATAAATGAGGTGAAGAATCAGGTTACAGGAAAACCTGGAGCCACCGGAGCTACTGGAGCCACAGGGGCTGCCGGACCTGCAGGAGCTGCCGGACCGGCGGGTAAGGATGGGGCCGCTGGTAAGGACGGAGCCGCTGGGAAAGACGGAAGGGACGGAGCTAAGGGAGCGGATGGGAAGACTACCTATATTGCCTATGCAGACGATGCCCGGGGAAATGGTTTTTCCTTAACGCCCACAGCTACTTCAAAATATATTGGCACCTGTATCACTGCAGAAACCACGCAGCCCACAGACCCTAATCGGTACAGTAACTGGCAGATGACAGGAAGGGATGGAGCAGATGGAAAAGACGGAGCTGCGGGAAAGACAACTTACATAGCTTACGCAGATGATGAAAAAGGAAACGGTTTTTCCCTGACCCCTACCGAAACCTCAAAATACGTCGGCACCTGTATTACTGATGCTGCCACGCAGCCCAGGACAGCCGACCAATATTCAAATTGGCAGGAGTACAGGGCCTACATTATGACGGTAACAACGGATGAACAGGGGGAAGCTACTTTACATATTCGGTAGAAGAAAGGAAGGGCTGAAAAAGACAGCTATGGAATCTTTCGGTAAAGTGGATTGTAAGCAGTGGATTTTTTCATAAAGAATAAATTTTAAACAGGATAAGGAAGTGGTTGCAATGAGTAAGATTATGGAAGAGATGAGAAATGAATATGCAAAAGAATATACGAAAGTAGTGATTATAAATGTTGCTATTCGCATGATTAAATCGGGTAAAATTCCATTAGAGGATATTGCGGATTATACAGAGTTGCTTCTTGATACGTTAAAGGAATTAGAAAGTGAAATCATGAACAAAGTAATGGTACAAAAAGCGATTAAGGAAACTATTCGTATATGTAAGGACAGAAATGTTTTAAGAGAATATTTGGAGGAAAGAGAGAAAGAGGTTGAAATGATTATGATGAATATGTTTGATAAAGAACAGATAATGAAATCATTTATCCAAAGTGAAAGGCATGATGAAGCTAGGGAAACAGCAGAAAGGTTAATTAAGAAGGGAAAGATGACGCTTGAAGATATTGCAGATTGCGTTCCATCATTATCCTTTGATGAATTAAAAGAACTGGAAGCCGAAATCATGCAGATGGCATAAGGAAAAACAATTTCATATTTCAAAAACAGCGTAAAGGTGTATGGGACAAAATCCATATGCCTTTTTTGTATCTAAAGGAGACAGAAGATGAAAAAAAGAAAATTATTTATATTGGCTTTGGTATTGGCTGCAGCGGCCAGTCTGGCCAGGGAAAAACAGTTAACGGCACAGGCAGCCTCCCTGTCTGGCCCCTACAGCTTTATGGGCCGGGGAAGCCTGGTAATGGACAGTGAAGCTATTGGCTTTTACCAGGCAGATATACAATATCTGTCCGGGGAAATCCAGCGGTTGAAGGAAGAATGTTATTAATCTAGTGTACAGGAGGGATAACCAATGAAGAAAAATACATTAAAGGCGGCAGTAGTGATTGGGGTGTTGAGCATACTGGGAGCCGGAATGACAGTGGCCGCAGCGGCAACCGGCCGTAGAGCTAATCTGAAATCAACAGGGAATATTGATGCGGTTATTGAGGAGAAAAAAATCTATATCAGCTCTGCTGATTTACGCTACCTGGCGGATGAAATAGATACTTTGGAAGATACATACAAAAGCAATACGGTAGATGCACTAAATTCCATTGGAACCTATTTTAAAGCTGATGGGACGGTGGTATATGATGCAGGGGCAAATGAAGTGGATACCCCAGATAAAAAGACGCTGTTGAGCTTTAAAAACCTGAAAGACGCTATATCTAGCTCTCAATCTGTTTCCAGTCTCAGCAAAACCCAGGCCACAGATAAAAATGGAAATAAACTTTACTATGCGGATAAGGCAGCAAGTGACAGCAACAACCTGATGAAGACTACCACAACGAATACCGGCTATCCGGTATATTATCGTGCAGCGACTGCCGAATATCTGTCGGCAGGAATGGCTGCCTGGGTTAATGGAACCCTGATAAAAGGAAATGGAGCAGTAAATGCTGCTTATTATAACCAGGGGGTTAGTGACGGAAAGCAGATAGCGGAAGCAGATACCAGGGTGGGAACGGCGACAGCCGACAAGGTACTAAGAGGATATACCTTTACCAATTCCAACGCATCAGGGATAGCCGGCACAATGGTTGACCGGGGCGCTTTAAACTGGAATCCTACTACGGCGACTACCTATACTGTCCAGCCCGGCTATTACAGCGGAGGTACATTAAATAGCTCCGGGGCCTATCAGGCCGGGGGAGCAGCAGCCAGGGTAGGAACGGCAACCGCAGATAAGGTATTAAGTGGATATACCTTTACCAATTCCAACGCATCAGGGCTAACCGGCACAATGGCTAATCGGGGTGCTTTAAACTGGAATCCTACTACAGCGACCACCTATACTGTCCAGCCCGGCTATTACAGTGGAGGTGTATTAAACAGCTCCAACGCTTATAATGCAGGCTATACAAAGGGGATTGCTGAAGCCTTAAATTCCAGCAAAGTAGAGTATATTTATCATACACACTCAGCAGCCTGCGTGGAAGCTTGTGAAGTATATATGAAAGTGCTAGGTAATGATGGCAAAGTATGTACCTTCTATTATGAGTATAAAAATGCAAAGTATCCTAAATATCCACAGTCGGAAACCTATTACAACAATTATGCAGATAATGGAGGTCCTGGAGTAGGTGGAACGGCTCCTGCTGGTCATTATGCCCTGGACCATACGATTTACTTTTGTACAGCAGGAAGTACGCAGGAATCCACAAATACAGATACTTTAACGGGAAAGCAGGATACTTCTGTCATTGAAGGAGCAAAAATAACCCTGATACCCTGATAAATGAATGGGAAGCGTAGGGAGATGAATTGTGGGAAAGGAGAAAAGGAAAATGAAAACACTGATTATAGCCGAGAAGCCATCTGCAGGGAAGGATATTGCCAGAATACTGGGAGTAACCGAAAATCACAGGGATTATATGGAAAATGACCGCTATATCGTTACCTGGGCAGTGGGGCACTTGATTAAACTTAAGGACCCGGAAGATGTGGATGAGAAGTATAAAAGCTGGAGTCTGGATAATTTACCCCTCCCTTATGACAATGGACTAAAAGTGATGAGCAGCCAGCGAGGACAATTTAAAGTGATTAAGGAACTGATACACCGCAGGGATGTAGATTGCCTGATTAATGCTGGTGACGCCGGAAGGGAGGGACTGTTGATTCAGGCCTGGATTTACCG
>JBNMJJ010000228.1:0-4470 GCA_050873745.1 Lachnospiraceae bacterium
AGTGGATATTTTTAACAGCACAGCCAATACATCCTTTTCTTTTCGCCGATTTTCAGCTATTTACTACGAGAAAAAAAGCTTTCGGGATTTGAAGATATGTCATACCAGATTTATGGACTGTACCTTCCGGGATTGTACCATGGATGGCTGTCAGATGAATGACAGTATTTTTGATGGCTGCACCTTTGAGAGGGTGGTTATCAGCCATACGGAAATGGTAGGCTGCCTGTTTATTGACTGCAGTTTTCAGGAAAGCCATTTTCAGGAGGTGGATTTTTATTCGGATGCGGATAAAAAAGAGGAGGCCTATTACGAACCGGCAGAGTTTTTGTCTTGTGAAATAACGGACTGCCGGATGGAAAACGGTGATTTGACGGAATGCAGAGTAAAGGATTGTGATATTCGCCACATGAGTATTTGCAACTGCACTGCTGAAGGCTCAGACTTTTGGGAGGATGACAGGATTAGCTGGCAGGATAGAAAGCAGAAGTAGAGATGAAGGGAGAAGGGCGGTATGGAATATTTTGAGTTATGCCAAAGTAAGGCTGTGGAAAATCCAATTGTCATTTTAAAGCTGGATAGAGCAAAGTACAGTTATGCCATGACAGAAGAGGATTTTGCTGCTCTGGACAGACTGAGGGTGGCCTGGTTCAGCGGACGGGAATTTGAAGAGGTTTGTGACATTCTGACAGAGCCTGCCTTTCTGGTTTCGGACCGACTGAAAAGGATTTTACAGATTTATGAAAAGGAGCTTCCCTTTAAAGGGGTTCAGTTGTTTTCCACAGCGGAAGAAAGCAGGCAGTATCCTCTTTATTGGGTACCTTGTTTTCCTGTGCTGGATTGTCTTCATGAAAAGACACAAAAGCAGGATAACGGAATGCTTAAGCATCTGGTTTTAGCAAAAAAGGAGATAAGGGGGAAGTCCATTTTTCGTATAGGCGGGTTATTGGAGTATAAGGTGGCAGTTTCCCTGCCGGTGGCAGAGAGCATTTTGAGGAGAAGGCCCTACGGGGTAAGTTTGCAAAGGATAGAGGTGGAGTAGATGGAAGAAGGGAAAAAATATGTGGTGTATGGAATGCGGTTAAAATGTGACCAGGGAACCATGGAAAACTACCTTTCTACCGATGTAGGACACGGGATAGTTTACCAGGGGCAGCCGGTAATGAATGCCAACGATCATGAACAGGGGATTCATTTAACCCATTTTGGGGACTGCAATTCCAAGAAGGTATTTGAAGAAGCCAAAAAGGAGGCGGATGAGAAGTACAAGGCGGAGGAAGGGGATGGATTTTTCACTAAAGCAGGAAAGTGGCTGGCAAAGAACGCCACCAAAGCGGCAGTGAACATCAAAGCCAACCTGATGTTTAATAAATGCGAGATGGTAACGCCTCTGCCCTGGCTATTTACCAGTGAAGATCACACGATTGACGGGGCGCCGGCCTTGCTGATGGAAAGTCTCTGCCCCTGCGCTTTGGGAGGCATTATCTCCATTGTTCCGGTGGTGGAAGAGGTAGTGGAGGAAGAGGGGGAAGAAGCAGTGGAAGAGGAAAAGAACCTTCAAGATACCCTTTTAGAGGCAGTTGCAGCGGTAGTTGACGGGGCAAAATCAGCAGGTGAATTTTTACTGGGAATGGGAGCTTTGTATGTGGAAAATAAAGTGGCAGATATTGCTTCTGCTTTTCATAATTTTTTCAATCCTTTTGATTCAGAAATCAATATGCTACAGGCAGGACTTACATTTACTCCACTCAGGAAGTATACGGGCTGGATACGGAATCCAGATATAAAGGATATTGATCAAACTATTCAGGCTTATGAAGATAAGATTTATGAAAAGTATCGGGAAAAGTTTGAAAAGTATGATGGAATTAGAGAAGCACAAATAGACACTCATAATAAATTGAAGAATAAGGATGACCTTTCCCAGGCAGAAATCAAAAGCTTGCAAGAGAAACTGGAAAGTCTGAATATGGATGAAAAAGAAATTTTTCAGGACATTAGTATTATGGATGAATTGATTAGTATGGGAACGGAACTAAATTCAATGTCGGCAATAGCAGCACATAAAAATGATATGGTAAACTTCTTTAACCTGGTCTATACCGATAATCCTATGGATTTAAAAAGCAGGGCCTATGTTCCCAAAGGAACGAATAGAGAGGATGGCTATTCTATATGGGCCAGACCGTGGGCCAAAGAGGATGGAGGTTCTTTTTCCAGGGACTACGCAGGAAACTGGCTGTTTGGTTATGTAGGAGCTGAATATTTTATTACTCCCGCCGATGGTGAGCTTTTAAAATATGGGGCAGGATTGGCACAGTTGATTTCAGATGTCGGTGACGAAGGAGCATGGGATAAATATGTGGAAAGTCTTCTGGCAGGCAACTATGGAGATAATATAAACCCGGGAGATTTGTCAGATGCTCAGATGATTCAGGAAGGAGTAGATGCTTACTATGAAAATAAGAAGTAGGAAAATCTTTTTGGCAGTGCTGTTATTCCTGGGTAGTTTAAGCGGCTGTGACAATGCTCCTTTATACTGGTCAGTGTATGAACCCTGGAATTATGTGGGATATACGGATTACGACAGCAGAGAATTGGAGGAGCAGATAACCGATTACTGGCGATATGAGGAGATAAGTAACAAAAAACAGGAAGAAATTATGGAAAAGGTAGAAGCCTGGGAAACCCGGTGGATAACTGCCGGCGAATATGTGGTCGGCGAGGACATTGAAGCAGGGATATATATTGCCTGCCCTTATGAGGAAGATATTTATGTTGCAGAAGAAGGAAATACGGATGAAAGGCCAGCCGATTATTCGGCGTTATGGTACAATGATGCTTTTTATCTGCAGTTGGTTGAAGAGGACATAATTTATCTCACCGGAGAGTCGAAAATTGCCCTGGCAGATGAAAGCAGCCCCTCTTTAGCCGCTATGGAGGATAATGTTTACTATGAAGGAACTTATCAAGTGGGAGAAGAACTGCCGGAGGGAGAGTATTTTGTCATTGACCATGGAATTGGCAGTGTAAGGACAGAACGTGAAAATAATCGTTTTTTTATGAGTACAAGGTTTTGCCATATTTGGATTGAAGACAGCGAGTTTGTTAATGCTTCGGACTGCGTAATTTTTCCCATGGAAAATAAGCCGGAAATTCATCCCATCAAATATCAGGGAACAGGGGCAGGAGAAGGACAGTATGTCTATCCTAACGGAAGCTACAAGATAGGCATAGATATTCCTCTAGGAACCTATCAGATAAAAAACGAATTGTTCCCGAGTGGAAATAATGGGTTAGATGCTGTGGGGTATCACGGGAATGTTACCAGATATTATCCGGCTGGCGTTAATTGGTGTGGAGTGGTAGCCGGAGGTGGGTACACCGGTAAAAATATCACAAATTTAATGGAGTATCGCAGGGTGAACAGAGAAAAATTAGGCTGGTATTCAATCCAGTTGGATAACAGGGTAACAAAACGTTGGAGAACAATAGAAATAGAGCGGATAACCAGTGAAGGAAGCGAATTGAGCCAACAATGGTTTTGGGGACTTCCTACGGTTACCTTTACCGAAGAACAGATAGGATGCTGCATAGATGTTAAGAAGTGTATTCTGATTCCACGGGAGGAATAGAGGATTGAGCCTGTGGATGAGGTAAAACAAAACTATATGCAGGAGAAAGGCAGGAAGAAATACTTGCTTTGAGTAGGGGCAGAAATGAAAAGGAGATGCCTGAACAAGAAAAATACACAGGGAGGAAAAAGATATGCAGATACAAGGAATAAATGCCATACAGCTTATTGCAGTGGCTTTCAGTATGATAATCGGTTTTCTGTTCTACCAGCGTTTTCAGCCGGAAATTTTGATGAAAGCCGAAGGGGAGGTAATCACAGCAGCTGACATCAGCGCTAATCCCACAGAAAATTACAGCGGTAAAACAGCCGGGGAAGGTATACCCCATTTAAGCGGGAAAGAAGATTTTGAAGAGTTAGGCAGCAGCGACTATGTAACGGTAACCACTAAGGAAATTATTCATACCAATATTTATGGCCTGAAATCCTGGGTGAACCCCACCAGCCTGACCAGAAGGCGGACGTCCAGCGGACGTACGGTTTCTACCGGAAGAAGAGCGTCAAAGGTGAGAAAAGGCCCGGGAGTGAGGGCAGAAGCCTATCAGGAGTATTATCTTATCCGGCTGGCGGATTCTACCTATTGTTTTGCCCGTCTGAGTGCAGCTTATGCATGGCAGTTAAAGAAGGAGGAAGAGATAACCCTGCCCGTGGGAAAGAAACAGGCCACTTCCCATGAGGAGAGAGCGTACCTGGCCGAGGCAGGAGAACGCTATGGAGCGGATACGTCTTATCTATTGTATATGGTAGATGAAAAAGGGGGAGAAAAGAAGGAGTTTACCTTCTTTCTCATCCGCTTTGGGGCAGCGGCAGGCCTGTGTTTTGTACTGGCAGTAGGG
>JBNMJJ010000229.1:0-4456 GCA_050873745.1 Lachnospiraceae bacterium
ATGCTATACTGACAGCATGTGATTATTTTCACAAAATAATGTGTTATTTTTTGTTTAATATATGGAGGGCAAAAAAGATGAGTACTACTACGCTTGCGAGTCAGAGAATCGCTTCTTTACTCGATGAGAACAGTTTCGTGGAAATCGGTGGACTTGTTACGGCAAGAAACACGGATTTTAATCTGAAACAAACCCCAACTCCGTCTGACGGTGTAATTACCGGCTATGGTGTAATCGACGGCAATCTTGTGTATGTATACAGCCAGGATGCGTCTGTTGTGGGCGGAAGTCTGGGTGAAATGCACGCCGGAAAAATCGTACATCTCTACGACCTGGCAATGAAAACGGGGGCTCCGGTTATCGGCCTGATTGATTCGGCGGGCTTAAGACTGCAGGAAGCCACCGATGCGCTGAACGCCTTTGGCCAGGTGTATTTAAAGCAGACCCTTGCCTCCGGGGTAATTCCCCAGATTACTGCAGTTTTTGGAAGCTGCGGAGGCGGACTTGCCTTAATCCCCACCTTAACGGATTTTACCTTTATGGAGGAGAAAAAAGCAAAGCTCTTCGTGAATTCTCCCAATGCTCTGGCAGGCAACGAAATTTCCAGATGCGACACCTCGGCAGCGGCTTTCCAGAGTGAAAAAGCGGGCATTGTAGACGTAGTGGCGGATGAAGCAGCGATTTTTGCCCAAATCCGTGAGCTCATCGGACTGCTCCCGGCAAACAATGAGGATGACCATTCCTATGTGGAATGTACGGACGATTTAAATAGGACATGTGCCGATTTGGCAAACTGCATCGGCGATACCGCTGTTCTTGCCGCACAGATTGCGGATGACCATCTTTTCTTTGAGACGAAGAGAAATTACGCCAAAGAAATGGTGACCGGATTTATCAGGCTGAACGGAGTAACCGTCGGTCTGGTAGCCAATCGTGCGGCAGTTTACGGTGAAGATGGTGAGGCGAAAGAAAAGTATGAAGCCGCTCTGACCGTCCGCGGATGCCGTAAAGCAGCGGATTTCATTTCTTTCTGCGATGCTTTTGACATCCCCCTTTTAAGCCTGACCAACGTGAAGGGCTTTGAGGCATCTACCTGTTCGGAAAAGAATATAGCAAGGGAAGGGGCAAAGCTCACCTATGCTTTCGCCAATGCAACCGTGCCCAAGGTGAATGTGGTTATCGGCAAGGCATACGGCAGCGCTTATGTGGCCATGAACTCCAAAGCCATCGGTGCAGATATGACCTTTGCATGGCCGGAGGCCGAAATCGGAACCATGACGCCGGACTGGCAGCTAAAATTATCTGTGACGGCCAGGGGGCAGAGGCCATAGAAGCCTGTGCAGGAGAATATGCCGCATTACAGAACAATGTGGAAAGCGCCGCCAGAAGAGGATATGTAGATGCCATCATTGAAGCCGCTGACACCAGAAAATATGTGATAGGCGCTTTTGAAATGTTATTTACGAAGAGGGAAGAGCGTCCGGCGAAAAAACATGGCACAGTATAGAAAGGATGATACTTAATATGAAAAAACTGTTACTGGTATTAGGTATAATCACCTGTATGTTTGGCCTCACCGCCTGTCAGAAAACGGAAACGGTTAAGGAAGACTACGGCGTAACCGAAGAGCAGGCGGCTGAATACGGCAAGGGCCTAGTGGAAACGATGAATGCAATCGTATTGAATCAGGAAACGGAGCAGTACGCATCCCAGGAGATTATTTATGCTGCTTTACAAAATTATTCATCGGCCCTTGAGGATATGGGTGATTATCGGTCTGTGGACAGCTATACCGTTACCTACGATGACGGTATTACCATTGATTTGAAGGTCAAAGGCTTCTTAAGGGATGCAGAGATAGAAATTATCCTGGATAAAGAGCTGAACTTGGCCGGTGTTTCAACCAATGTGGTTTATAGCTTCGGTGAACAGATGGCAAAGGCCGGTTTAAATACTCTGATGGGGATGGGAACGGTATTCGCCGTACTGATTCTAATCAGTCTGCTGATTTCCAGCTTTACCCTGATTCCCAAACTGCAGGAGGCGAAGAGAAGAAGAGACGCTGCCACGGTGACCATTGCGGATATGGAAGTCAGAGAGATTATCGAAGAGGAAGATATACGGGTAAAGGATGATTCGGAGTTGATAGCCGTTATTGCAGCCGCAGTAGCAGCCTATGAAGGAGCAGCTTCACCCGACGGCTATGTGGTAAGAAGCATCAGGAGAAGGAACAGATAGGAAGATAGTGTTTATTAGGAGGAAAATAAAATGAAAAATTATACCATTACAGTCAATGGAAAAGTATATGATGTAGTCGTGGAAGAGACAAAAGCCGGAGCAGCGGCACCCGCAGCAAGACCTGTGGCAGCCCCTAAAGCAGCCCCTGCGGCGGCGCCTAAAGCGACTCCTGCCGGAGCAGGAAGCATTCGTGTGGAAGCCGGAGCGGCAGGAAAGGTATTTAAGATTGAGACCAGCGTGGGCCAGGCGGTGAAGGCCGGAGATGCTGTTGTCATCATCGAAGCGATGAAGATGGAGATTCCCGTAGTTGCTCCTAAGGATGGTACGGTAGCCAGCATTGATGTGGCAGTGGGAGACGCTGTAGAAGCAGGCGCTTTACTGGCTACTCTGAATTAGTGCAGCGTTTTACGGTTGAAAGGCCCTGTGGGCCGTACAGACGAAACTGCACAAGCACCTTATAATCTATAGGAGGTCAACGTAATGGAATACGTAGCAAATACATTAGACAATCTATTGCACCAGACTGCGTTTTTTAACCTTACCGGTGGAAACTACATTATGATTGCAGTAGCTTGTATTTTCCTTTATCTGGCTATCAAAAAAGAGTATGAACCCCTGCTTTTGGTTCCGATAGCTTTTGGTATGCTGCTGGTAAATATCTACCCGGATATTATGATTTCACCGGAAGAAGCGTCAAACGGCGTGGGCGGCTTACTGTACTATTTTTATATTTTGGATGAATGGGCCATCCTGCCTTCCCTGATTTTCATGGGAGTAGGCGCCATGACCGATTTCGGGCCTCTGATTGCCAACCCCAAGAGCTTTCTTTTGGGTGCGGCAGCCCAGTTCGGTATTTTTATTGCTTATTTTGGCGCCATTGCCCTGGGCTTTAATGACAGGGCGGCAGCAGCCATTTCCATCATCGGCGGAGCGGACGGCCCCACCTCCATCTTCCTGGCAGGTAAGCTGGGACAGACGGGGCTTTTGGGCCCCATTGCGGTAGCGGCATATTCCTATATGTCTCTGGTGCCGATTATCCAGCCGCCCATTATGAAGCTGTTGACAACGGAAAAAGAGCGTAAGATTAAGATGGCTCAGCTTCGTCCCGTATCCAAGCTGGAAAAGATTCTGTTCCCGATTATCGTTACCATTGTGGTATGTTTGATTCTTCCCACAACGGCTCCCCTGGTTGGTATGCTGATGTTGGGCAACCTGTTTAAGGAGTCGGGGGTAGTCAGACAGCTAACGGATACCGCCTCCAATGCGCTGATGTATATCGTCGTTATTTTACTGGGCACCAGCGTTGGCGCAACCACCAGTGCAGAGGCTTTCCTGAATTTAGACACCATTAAGATTGTGGTTCTGGGTCTGGTGGCTTTTGCTTTCGGTACGGCTGCCGGGGTATTGTTCGGCAAGCTGATGTGCTGGGCTACCAAGGGCAAGGTGAATCCGCTTATCGGTTCCGCAGGGGTATCTGCAGTGCCTATGGCTGCCCGTGTATCTCAGAAGGTAGGTGCAGAAGCCGACCCCACCAACTTCCTTCTGATGCACGCTATGGGGCCAAACGTAGCCGGAGTTATCGGTACGGCAGTTGCTGCGGGAACCTTTATGGCAATTTTTGGAGTCATGTGATTTAAAAGTAAAGGAGAATAGGATATGTCAGATATTGTAAAAAAACCAATCCGTATTACGGAAACTATATTGCGTGACGCTCACCAGTCACTGATTGCCACAAGAATGCCTACTGAGTTCATGCTCCCTATCCTGGATAAAATCGACCAGGTAGGCTATAACGCAGTAGAATGCTGGGGCGGTGCAACCTTCGATGCGTCCCTGCGTTTCTTAAAGGAAGACCCCTGGGAGCGTTTGCGCAAAATCAGGGACGGCCTCAAGAAAACGAAAACCCAGATGCTGTTCAGAGGACAGAACATCCTGGGATACCGTCCCTATGCAGACGACGTAGTGGATTATTTTGTACAGAAATCCGTTGCCAATGGAATCGATATTATTCGTATTTTCGACTGCTTAAACGACCTTCGTAACCTTCAGGCGGCGGTAGATGCTACGGAAAGAATCAAGAAGCAGGAAGGCAGGGGACATGCACAGATTGCCCTGTCCTATACCCTGGGCGATGCCTATACCCTGGAATACTGGACGGATATGGCAAAGAAGGTTGAGGAAATGGGAGCCGACTCCATCTGTATCAAGGATATGGCGG
>JBNMJJ010000230.1:0-4452 GCA_050873745.1 Lachnospiraceae bacterium
GCCCCATCATGAGCATGGAGAGCATTGCGGCTGCGGCCATCATGACCATGAGCACGAGCATCATCATGAGCACGGGGAGGGCTGCGGCTGCGGCCATCATCACGACCATGACCACCATGGTCATCACCATGCCGACGAAGTGTTTACCAGTTGGGGTAAGGAAACGCCCAAGACCTATACCAGGGAGGAAATTGAGCAGATTCTTAAAAAGCTGGAGGAAGAGCATACCTATGGCATGGTGCTGAGGGCAAAAGGAATGGTTCAGGATAAGGATGGCAGCCAGTGGATTTATTTTGACTATGTACCCGGAGAGGTGTCCGTCAGGGAAGGAAAGGCGGATGTCACCGGAAAACTTTGTGTCATCGGCTCAGGCTTGAAGGAAGATAAACTGGGAGAATTGTTCGGTGTTTAAAAGAAAGAAGGATAGGCAAATGATACCTGTATATCTGATTAACGGTTTTCTGGAAAGCGGGAAAACAGAGTTTATTACCTTTACCATTGCCCAGCCCTATTTTAGAAGCAGGGGAAAGACCTTGCTCATCGTCTGTGAAGAGGGAGAGACAGACTATGACGCAGGAATGCTGAAGGAGACGAAAACCTTTATGGAAATCATCCAGGATGAGGAGGATTTCAACCCGGAAAAGTTAAAGGAACTGGAGCAGAAGTATCGGCCGGAGCGGATTATCATTGAGTATAACGGCATGTGGAGCATGAAGGAGCTGGCTCTTCCAGAGAATTGGAGCATAGAACAGCAGATTACCAATATTGATGCCAGAAGCTTTCCCATGTACTATACGAATATGAAATCCATGGTAGCAGAGATGGTTCGCAACTCAGAAATGATTATTTTTAACCGCTGTGACGGTATCAAGGAATTGAGTAACTATAAGCGAAATGTGAAGGCGGTGAACCAGAGGGCAGAGATTATTTTTGAGGACGCCAATGGGGAGATTAATGAAACCCTGGAAGAAGAGCTGCCATACGATGTTCATCAGCCGGTGATTGAACTGGATGACATGGGCTTTGGCATCTGGTATCTGGACAGCCTGGACCATTTGGAGAGGTACGAGGGAAAAGAAATCAGCTTTCTTGCCCAGGTCTTAAAGCCCAAGACCTTTCCGGAGGACTATTTTGTGCCCGGCAGACTGGCCATGACCTGCTGTGCCGATGATATGGCCTTTTTAGGCTTTGCCTGTGAGTACGAAGGAACGAAAGAGCTGAAGGAGAAGAGCTGGATAAAGGTAAGGGCCAAAGTGGCCAGAGAATATTGGCCGGATTATGGAGGAGAGGGCCCGGTGCTTCATGCCACAAAAGTGGAGGAAGCGAAGGAGCCTGAAAATCCTATAATCAGCTTTACCTGATGAAAGAGCGGGATGGATAAAGAAGAGATTATTTTACAAAACAGAATAGAGGAGCTGGCCCAGCGTTCCTATAGTCAGAATATCTATACCTTTACGGATTTTCTGACCCTGCCCCAGATAGATTTATGCCTGTCCATGACCAGCCGGCTGGAATATGCGGGAATGACCTTTTTTGGGGGAGCCGCCCACTGCGACCGAAAGGTACTGCGGTTTGGAAAGCAGGAGCAGATGGGGTATGAGGAGCCTTTCCCCATCGTCTGTCTGGAGATTCAGCCGCTGGCAGAGAAATTTGCCAAAGAACTGACCCACAGGGACTATCTGGGAGCCTTGATGAACCTGGGGATTCAGAGAGAAAATCTGGGAGATATTTTTGTTTCGGGAAAAAGGGCTTACCTGTTTTGTTTGGAAAGAATAGCCCCTTTTTTGATGGAGGAGCTGCATCAGGCAGGGAGAAATCCGGTAAAGGCGATTGTGACGGAAACGCCGAAAGAGCTGCTGCAGCGGGAGAAAAAAGTGGAGGCTGTTCTGGCCTCCTCTGCCAGGCTGGATGGAATCATAGCAAAATTATATCATTTTTCCAGAAGCCAGAGTCTGGAGCTATTTCAGGAAAAAAAGGTATATGTGAACAGCAGAATATGCGAAAACAAAAGCTATTCTCTGAAAGAAGGGGATATTGTCAGTGTACGGGGATGCGGGAAGTTTCAGTTTGATGGAGCCCTGTATAAGACGAAAAAAGGAAAGTTGTCCTTTCAGGTGGGAATCTATCAATAATCCTCCCAGATACCCTGCATTGGAAATGGAGAAAAACCTATGGATTTAAATTACACATGGATACAATGGCTGTTTTTCTTTTATTTTTATTGTTTTTTTGGCTGGTGCTTCGAATCGGTTTATGTAAGTATAAAAGAAAAAAAGCCAATAAACCGTGGATTTATGAGGGGGCCTTTTTTGCCTCTGTACGGTACTGGGGCGTTAATGATGCTGATTGTGTCGGCCCCTTTTTGGGAGAATCTTATTTTAACCTACATAGCCGGGTGTATAGGAGCCACGGTTTTGGAGTATGTAACCGGGGTGGTTATGGAGGCTCTGTTTCGGATACGTTATTGGGATTATTCGGACCAGCCCTTTAATTTTCAGGGGTATATTTGTCTGGGTTCGTCCCTGGCCTGGGGAGGTCTTACTATTTTGATGACCAGGCTGGTTCATCAGCCCGTTGCAAATCTGGTTCTGGCAATACCGGAGGGGATATTAACGGCAGTTACCATGGCACTTAGTCTGGTTGCTGTAGCGGATTTTACCCTGTCTTTCAAGGCAGCTCTGGATTTGCGGGATGTTCTGGTTTACATGGAGGAGGCAAAGAAGGAAATGCAGCGTCTGCAGAAGCGGATGGACGCAATGGTTGCCTTGGCCGGACAGCACAGAGAGGAACGAAAGCTGGATATAGAGGCCCGTATGGAAGAACTGACCGAACAGATGGAAATAAAGGCAGGAGAAGTAAAAAAAGAGCTGTCGGAGCTCAGAGAAAGGTTCCGTTTCCAGCAGGAAAGATATTTTGGTCCTTCCCATAAGAGAAATTTCCAGTTTAAAGCTATTTTGAAGGGGAATCCAACCCTTAGAAGCGAAAGGTTTAAAGAAGCTCTGGAGGAGCTTAAGGAGGCTATGGAAGAGCGCAGAGGCGCTTAATATTCCGGCATCCGTTGTTTTTGTTGTTTAAAGAAGTAAACGTCCTGATGTTTGTACGAAAATCAGGACGTTTTTGATTTTGATATTAAATAATTAAAGAATGGTTGTCAAATTTTTCTTCGCAGTATTTGCAGCGGTAAATTTCTTTTTTCTCATCCGAAAGGACAAAAATATGGGGAAGCTCCTGTTCAATGGAGGTAATGCAGCGGGGATTTTTACACTTCATAACATTCTTGATTTCCCGGGGCAGCACCAGCCCCTTTTTCTCTACGATTTCTCCGTTTTTAATTACGTTTACGGTAATATTGTGGTCAATGACTGCCAGCACATCCATATCCATTTTTTCGATATTACATTCAACCTTTAGCAGGTCCTTTTTTCTCATTTTGCTGCTTTTTGCATTCTTGATGATGGCTACGGTACAGTCCAGCTTGTCCAACTGGAGATGATGATAGATAGAGAGACTTTTTCCTGCAGGAATATGGTCCAGAACGAAGCCCTCTTCAATTTTTCCGATATTTAACATAGTTTCCTCCCTCTAAAGTTGATGGTGTGAGTGCATTATGCTTCCGATAAGCTCTTGAAGTTCTTATTATACCAGTTCCAGTAAAGTCAGAATCAACGCCATACGCACATAAACTCCATATTGTACCTGGCGAAAATAAGCGGCTCTGGGGTCTGCATCCACTTCGACAGAAATTTCATTTACCCGGGGGAGAGGATGGAGAACCAGCATGTCCTCTCTGGCTAAATCCATTTTTTCTTTATTTAAAATATAGAAATCCTTCAGACGGACATAATCCTGCTCATTAAAGAAGCGTTCCCTCTGAACCCGGGTCATGTAAAGTAAATCCAGTTTGGGCATAACATCCTCCAGGCGGATAACCTCTTCGAAAGGAATATTTTTTTCCTTAAGCATTTCGATAATGTAGTCGGGAACCTTCAGCTCTTCCGGAGAAATGAAGATAAACCGGACATTATCATAGCGAACCAGGGCGTTAATCAGAGAGTGGACGGTACGGCCGAATTTCAAATCTCCACAGATGCCTATGGTAAAATGGTTTAGACGTCCCTTTAAAGAGCGGATGGTCAGCAAATCCGTCAGGGTTTGGGTAGGATGCTGGTGTCCTCCGTCACCGGCATTGATTACCGGAATGGAGGCCGCCATAGAGGCTACCATTGCGGAGCCTTCCTTGGGGTGGCGCATGGCACAGATATGAGAGTAGCAGGATACCATACGAATAGTATCGGATACGCTTTCTCCTTTTGAAGCGGACGAGGAACCGGCATCGGAGAAGCCGAGAACCTGTCCGCCCAGCCTAATCATGGCGGATTCAAAGCTCAGGCGGGTGCGGGTGCTGGGCTCATAAAAACAGGTGGCCAGGATTTTTCCGTCACAGGCATGAGC
>JBNMJJ010000231.1:0-4446 GCA_050873745.1 Lachnospiraceae bacterium
ATGGCACTATTTATATACAAGATGAGGAAACTGAAGGAAATTATTTTTTGAGAAAGGATGAGGATGGAAGCTGGAGGGAGGAATTTATAGCGCCATATTCATGGACACGGGAATATTTCGTTAAATTTAATCAGCAGGGAGTGATATACTATGGCAAGCGGCGTGGTTATTGGATGCTGGAAGTCTTAAGAGAAGATGGAACACTGGAAACACTGGACTGGACAAGACACTGGGATACGCTTAACAGACTATTTTTGGACGATTATTACTTTGAATTGAGCGATGAAGTGGACAAATGGTATCCCACAGGTGACGGTATGCTAACCCTAAAGGCAGAGCGTCAGCCAGCCAGTATCAGGCAGTATGACTATGAGGGAAATGTGGTAGCTTTTTATCTGTTCGACCAGTCTTTATGGGAGGAGGGATATTTTTATAAGAAGGTAGTCTACTTAGAGGGAAGACTGGTGGTATTTCTGGAGCAGAAGGGAACAGGGAAGTTATTGATGGGGGAGATAATTCTTGATGCGGATTTAGATGGAGAAGATGCAGCTTACTGACGGGATAATGATTAAGAAATACAGTTGGAAGAAATTTGGGTGAGGTGAAGTGAAGAAGACAGAGAAAAGAGTTTGGAGAGGAGGCTTTTGTCATACAATATAGATACAGAAGGCGTTTTTGAAGGTGATTGATATACGAGAGAATATGAATATGGGCAGGAGTATTTTAGGATTATTATTTTTATCAGTGCTGTTTATGGGGTGTGGAAAAAGGCAGATTTTCAAAGAGGGTGGGGAATCGCAGAAGGTAGTGAACAACATCATTCCGAAGTTGAAGCGATAGTAAATGCAGGGAAAATCTATCAAGGAGACTAAAGGTGAAAAGAATTTTTTTAGGGATGATATTTGGGCTTATTATGCTAGTGACCGCTTGCCAGGAAAGAAAAGGGGTAGGACTTATGCCGAAGGCAGTATTTAACCTGAGGGATGGAATGGACAAAGGTATGGAGGAAGCTGTTGCATGGTCAGAAGCAATAAAAGCAGAAGCAATAAAAGCAAATAAGGTGGAGGTTCTTCTGAATCAAAATGCCAACAGGGTGACGTTAGCGGAAAGTGAGCGGCTGAAGTACCATAGTAAGAACGGATACTCTTTTCATGGTTATGCCTATTATGAGGATATTCTTATCCTGGATGGAAACAGGATAGATGGAGGCTGGATGTATGAAAACGAGATATATCGACAGAAAGAAGGACGTTGGAAGAAGGATGGAAGGTTGGAGGAGTATTTGGGATTAGAGAAGATAGAAGGATACATCCAGTTTAAGAAATATTTGATTGTACTATATAGTGGGGACGTCGAAAGACAGTTGCTGCTGGTGGATATGGAGGACTGGACCTACAAAACGTTGGCGACAGGAGTAGGGTGGTACTATTATATCCATGAAGGAAGACTGCTTTACTCGTTAGAGGAGGAGGCAATAATCATGCAGATGGAACTGCCGGAAGGGAAACCAGAACAGCATGAAGCCTATCGGACAGGGGAGATAAGTGAAGGTTTCAAACGCCACTTTTCCATAAGAGAGGATGGGACGATGGTGGTGGTGAAATCCTCTCCCGATGTGAGAGTAAGTTTTTGGCTGTGGGAACAAAACGAGGAGGGCCAATGGAGAGAAAAAAAGCTGGCGGATTGGCCTGATGGTTGGAGATATTCAACGACAAGAGACTATAATCAAAGAGGATTTATTATGTATGTTGAGACATACCCGTCATCGCCAGGAATTAGAACAGGCAGTGCAGCACTTCAAGAATCCGGTGAGATTCAGCAAGTGTATATTTCCCGTGATTGTGAGCTTCTTATAGATGACAGCTATTTTACGTTGGAGAGCTTGGATAAAACAAAAAAATGGACTGTCGCTTACCGTTATGACTATGAAGGAAATAAAATAGCCGAATATAGGTTATGCGAACAGGAGATTATTGAGTTGGGATTTCAATTTAGACAAATTCTTTATGAAGACGGTAAGCTCACTGTCTTTTACGAGCATGAATTGACGGAAGAACTGTATATTGCTCAGATTAGTATATAAAAAATTTAAAATATGTATTTTTGTGGTAGCACTCTATCCGGTCAGTTTTTGGAGTTTACATTTCCGCCAAATATTGCTATATTTTATGAAAAAAGCTATTTGGAGGATGCAGATGATGATACGTTATGCGGTTACTTTAACAGATGATGAAATACAGTAATTAAAGGAAATCATACAAAAAGGCGGAAAAGGCTATCGCATAAAACATGCACAGATATTATTAAAGCTAGACGAGATACTGGTTTTGAAAGGTAGCGTCAACGGATTATGAAAGAATCGAACCTCTTTCCCTTGGCTTAGCTGATTATATTTTGCTTATGAAAACCCCATCAAGGCTGAATTTAACAGGCTTTCAGCTCACCTTTAAGTTTCAAAGCAAAATTTTGGACATTCAAGCCAAAGAAAGGAGGTATAGGCTTATAACCTATAAAACCATTGATTTTACTGGTTTTGAGCCGATTTTGAACATATAAATTTGACACTATCTTTTGGAATAAAGAGGGGGATAAAGCATGAAAATTTATAGTTAAAAGTGGAAGGGAAAACAAATGAAGAAAACAAGCAACATGAGAAGGGAAATTTTAAAAAGGTTGATTGCGGGTCTGCTGATTCCTTTTGCGGTCATCCTGATTGTTATCTCGTTGTGCGTCTATATGGGCGTAAAGGAAGATAAGGCCAGTACATACCGGGAAATGATAGGGATGATGTCCGACAATATGACCGGAGTGGTTGAGTCTTATGTTTCTGTAGTGGAAACGGCGGCGGATAATGAAAAGATTACTTCTATGGATGCGGATGAGGCGGAAGCCTATTTAAAGGAAATTATTACCAGGAGCGGAGACGTATGGTCCCATTTTTTGATTACCGATGGCGAGGGAACGGAAATTGCCCATACGGATGGCAAGGAGCACAGGGGAGCTTCTATTGCCGAGAGGGAATATTTTACGGTTCCCTGGACCACCGGAAGTACCGTTGTCAGTGAACCCACTTTTTCCAAAAGTACAGGAAGAAGGATTCTGGCAATCGGTACACCCGTAATAAATCCCCGGGGAGAGCAAACGGGGGTTCTGGTCGGCTTCGTCCGCCTGGAGTATGTGTCACAGATTTTAAAGGATTATGAGATTACTCAGAACAGCTATGTGTTTATGCTGAATTCTGACGGCGCTTTATCTGCTCATCCCAATGCGGATATTGTGTTGAAGCAGAACTGGCTTAAGGCCGGGGAGAACGATACGGATTCCCAGCAGGCTATTGCCCGGCTTCCCCAGTCTCAAAGAGAGGTCATCGAAAAGATGGTAGCAGGAAGCACCGGGGTTTCTACCGGGGATAACAACGTATACGCCTATACTCCGGTAGAAATCGGAGGTATGTCCATCTGCCTTGTGGCTCCCGTTGCGGAGGCATATACCGTTGTAGCCAGCCTGGCTAAGCTGATGGTAATGGCCATTGTAATTTTGTCGGTAATTGGGCTGACCACCTCTTTTTTTATGGCCAGAAGCATTACCACACCATTTTTATGGATTTCCCAGCAGATGAAGGCGCTGGCTCAGGGCAAAACAGAGGTGCTTGAGGTGAAAAGCGGCTACCATCATACTTCAGAAATGACCGGATTAAAAGAAAATGTGGAATTTTTGGCTCAAAGTCTGGAGAGTATGCTGTCGAAGCTGGATGCGGAATCCCGGAATATGTCGGAAACGGTGTCACAAATCGTTAAGGTGGTAGCCACCTCTAACAAAGATGCGAACGACATCTCCGCAACTATGGAAGAACTGGAGGCAGCGACGGACAGCATTTCCTCCGTAGTGGATGAAATGAATCGTTCTACGGAAGAAACAGCCGCAATTATTGAAGAAATTGCCAAAGAATCGGAAAGCGGTTCCTCTTTCGCACAGGAATCCCAGAAAAGAGCAAGTGAAAGTGAAAAATCTGCGTTAGAAGGCAAGGAATCTACCAATAATATGGTTGCGGAGATTAAGGGTATGCTGACGGATTCTATCCAAAACAGCAAAAAAGTAGAAGAAATCAGAAGCCTTACCAATGATATTTTAAGTATTTCAGGCCAGACCAACCTGCTTGCCTTAAACGCTTCCATAGAAGCGGCAAGGGCAGGTGAAGCGGGAAGAGGCTTTGCGGTAGTGGCTGAAGAAATCCGCCAGCTTGCGGAAAAGTCCCAAGAGACGGCAAATAATATTCAAAACATCAGCGGGGTGGTTATTTCGGCGGTGGAACAGTTGGCGGGAGATTCTGCCAATATGCTGGAGTTTATTGACACAACCGTATTGAAGGATTACGATAGTTATGCAGAGGTTGCCCAGAATTACCGTGATGACACCACCCATTTGGAACAGATGCTGTATAAATTC
>JBNMJJ010000232.1:0-4443 GCA_050873745.1 Lachnospiraceae bacterium
ATTCAATGCCCTGCCCGATACGAATAGGGCCGGAACCAAAAACAATAACTACGGGCCTGGGATTAACCCGGTTTTCCCAAAAGGGGCCGGCCTCATCCTCTTCTCCATAGGTGGAGTAGAAGTAGGGGGTCTGGGCGGCAAATTCACCTCCGCAGGTATCTACCATTTTATAGGAGTAGGCAGGGCAGTCCTCCAACAGGGAAAAATCGGCCTCCTCTTCCTTCATCCCCCGGGCGTCCAGGTACAGAGTTTTGATGGTTTTGGTTAAAAATCCTGCTTCCTTAAGCTGGGTTACCAAAGGGGGAGTCAGAGGAAAGCTACGAAGCTTTTTTTCCAATCCGGCTAAATAGCGGATTTTTTCTAAAAAACACGGGTCTATTTGGGTATGCTGATGAAGCAGAGCCACCGGATAATCCCGGTAAAGAGCCTCATAAACGGCAAAAATACGCTGGTCGTCCCGGGCTTTGATTTTGGCAAAAAGGGCTTCTTTATCCAAAGCCCGGATGGCAGTATTCATCAGACTGTCATGGGAAATTTCCGCTCCCCTGAGGGCCTTCATCAGGGCAAATTCAAAGCTTCTTCCAATAGCCATAACCTCTCCGGTAGCCTTCATTTGGGTGCTTAAGCCTCTGGAGGCATAGACGAACTTGTCAAAGGGAAACTTGGGGAATTTTACTACAACATAATCCAGTGCAGGCTCGAAGCAGGCTTTTGTCCGTCCGGTAATTTCATTGTCGATTTCCTCCAAAGTATAGCCAATGGCGATTTTGGCGGCTACCCGGGCAATGGGATAGCCGGTGGCCTTGCTGGCTAAGGCGGAGGAACGGGATACTCGTGGGTTCACCTCGATAACCGCATACTCGAAGCTTTCTGGGTGGAGGGCAAACTGTACGTTGCAGCCTCCTTCCACGCCCATAGCATCGATAATACGCAGGGCGGCGGTTCTTAACATCTGGTACTCTTTGTCCGCCAGAGTGAGGGCAGGGGCCACAACGATGGAGTCCCCTGTATGGATGCCCACAGGGTCCAGATTTTCCATGGAACAGACGGTGATGAGGTTGCCCCGGCTGTCCCGCATAACCTCAAACTCGATTTCCTTCCATCCGGTAATGGATTTTTCCACCAGAATCTGGGTAATGGGAGAGTGGCGCAGGCCGGAGGCCGCAATTTCCCTCAAAGAAGCCTCATCTTCGGCAATCCCGCCGCCGCTTCCGCCCAGGGTGAAGGCAGGGCGGACAATCACCGGATAGCCTTCTCTGCGGGCGAAGGTAAGGGCCCCTTCCAGGGTCTGGGTGATGATGGAAGGAATAACCGGTTCATGAATGGCTTCCATGGTGGATTTAAACCGTTGTCTGTCTTCGGCCCGGTCTATGGTTTCCGGATTGGCTCCCAGAAGGGTTACGCCATGAGCCTCCAAAAAGCCTTCTTTAGCCAGCTTCATGGAGAGGGTGAGCCCGGTTTGTCCGCCCAGAGTGGACAGAAGGCTGTCCGGTTTTTCCTGTATAATGATTCGTTTAATCAATTCCGGGGTAAGGGGCTCCACATAGACCTGGTCGGCCATAGTCTGGTCGGTCATGATGGTAGCCGGGTTGGAATTGACCAGAACCACCTGAAGTCCTTCTTCCTTCAGGGCCCGGCAGGCCTGGGTGCCGGCATAGTCAAATTCTGCGGCCTGGCCGATAACGATAGGGCCGGAGCCGATAACCATTATTTTTTTTAACTGGGGATTTAAAGGCATATTTATACCCTCCTTTCCATCATGTTGATGAATTCGGTGAAAAGATACTCTGTGTCTTTGGGGCCGCCGCAGGCCTCCGGGTGGAACTGGATGGAAAGGCCGGGAAAATCTTCGTAGCGGATGCCCTCACAGGTATGGTCGTTGAGATTGAGAAAGGCCAGGGAGGCATTCCTGGGGAGAGTGTCATTCAACACACTGTAGCCATGATTTTGGCTGGTCATATATATACGTCCGGTTTTCCTGTCTTTTATCGGCTGATTAGCGCCCCGGTGGCCGAACTTAAGTTTCCCGGTTTTTGCTCCCTGTGCCAGGGCAAGAAGCTGATGGCCCAGACAGATGCCGAAAAGGGGAATTTTTGTCTTACAAAGAAGAGAAAGCTGATGGATAATTTCCGGATTATCGGCGGGATTGCCGGGGCCGTTGCTGAGCAGGATTCCATCCGGTTTCAGGGCGAGAATCTGTTTGGCTAAATAAAAAGAAGGAACCACAGTAATTTTGCAGCCCAGGGCATAAAGCCTGCGGACAATATTCTGCTTTGCACCGAAGTTCCAAAGAACCACATGATGGCGGTAAGCGCTGTTTTCCACCACATAGGGAGCCGGACAGGTGACCTGAGATACTGCATCCCGGCATTTCCAATGGGACAAATCCAAAGCGGCTTCCCTAGCCGGAAGAGCAGAGGTCAGCCTTCCGTTCATGACGCCCCGTTCACGGATTCTTTTGGTCAGGGCCCGGGTATCGATTCCGTAAATTGCGGGAACTTTTTTCTTTTTCAATAGGGTATGTAAATCCATCTGGCTGCGGAAGTTGGAAGGAGTGGAGCAGCATTCCCTGGCAAGGTAAGCGCTCATATGTATTTTTTCGCTTTCAAAATCCAGGAAATTTACGCCGTAATTTCCCATCAGCGGAAAGGTCTGCAGTACCATCTGTCCATAGTAGCTGGGGTCGGTCAGGGTTTCCACATAGCCGGTCATGGCTGTGGTGAACACTACTTCGGCAATCACATCCCCGGTAAGCGGAGCGCCGAAGGCCCTGCCCGTAAAACAGGCGCCGTCTTCCAACTGTAAATAAATCGTCTCGTCCATAGCTTCCTCCTATCGTGTAAAAATCCATAATAAAAAGGCGTCATAAGAGATTACTTAAAATAGTATTCTCCTACGAACGCCTTTGTTCTTCGCTACATTGTAGCACCATCTAAAAAAGGGGTCAAGCAAAATTTCTGCCTTCAGGCTGCCGCCAGACAGGCTTCGGGCATATTTTCTGCCTTCAGACTGCCTTCTGGCTTCCCAGCGCAATGGCCATAATGGACAGATACAGCGGAATACAGTAAACCAGGCAGTAGGCATAACGAAATTCCGTGGCTACGGGAGTGGCAAGAAGCAGGGTGCCGATAATGGCTATACCCGGAATCCAGGGAGCAGAGAGCCTGATTAGTTCACCATAAACAGCCCCTTTCTTCTTTTCAGGCGGATTTTCCGGTAAAGAGGCGTCCAGGGTAAGGGCCAGAGCCAGCAGAGCAACCCAAAGCAGAGAGCCCATGCTCCAGAAGGAACCGTACAGGGGAACGATGGTATGTAGCTTCATCAGGATTTCCCGTCCCTTTACCAGCGCCCCTCCTCTAATCAGGTATTGCCCCGAAAGCCCGGTATCGTTGGCAATGACCCCTTCCACGTCGGCAACAGGATAGAGGGCCGAGGGAGAATAGTAGCCTCTGGTCTGTTCAATATAGGCATCCAGATAGATTCCAGGATACTTAAGCCCCAGCTCGGCCCAGAGCCGGAGAAATTCTCCCTTATGGGCCGTCAGATACTCCGGATTTCCGGCCCGCACCAGCTCCTTCATGTTGTCGGAAATATGTTCCGCATACAAATCGTCAATTAAGGAGACGTCCATTACCCTGTTTAAGAGGGCCTCCTGCCGGGGAGAGATTTCCTTCCCTTTGGCCACTACCCGGCATACCTGCTGTAAGGGAATGGAAATGGATTCCACAAAGTCGGGTTGTTTTACCTGAAAATAATCCATCACGGGCCCTTTTACCAGCAGCACCAGAAAAAGCATGGCAAGGTGGAGAGGATAGAGAGATTTTTTCCGCCCTCTGAAGCAAACCAGCAAAAAGGGAAGGGTAAGCAAAAAAGCATACCAGCCGTTGGAACGGTACAGGCATAAAAGGCAGCCGGAAAGAAAATAGATTCCCACCGACAGCCGGGGAAGGGCCTCTCCCTCTTTTCTTAGTAAATGGAACAAAGAAGTACAGAAAAAAAGCAGGGTTCCGGCAAACAGCACATCCTTCCAGATGCAGATAGCCATTACACTGTTGTAGGGCATCAGAGCATAAAAAGCGATGATGCTTAAGGGCAGAAGAAGAGAAGCGGTGAATTTTATCACCACCCAGACCAGATAGGCTCCGGCCAGAGCCATAAAGCAAATCTGAAACAGGGTATAAAAAGCAAAAGCGCCGTTGACGGAAGAGGTAAACAGGGTGCCCAGGTGGTAGAACAGGGATATGGTCATGGTATGAACCCAGGGGTGATGGTTGCTAAAGGCCGTCATCCCGATTACCTGTTCAAACTGGTTGATGCTGTCCGGTGTCATGATTCCCGGCCAGGAATACAGTAAAAAAGGTATTCGGCAGAGGACACAGGCCAGAAAACAGATGAGGGGCAGCCAGGGGGCTATCTTATGTTTTTTTTCAGGCTGGGTGAAAG
>JBNMJJ010000233.1:0-4414 GCA_050873745.1 Lachnospiraceae bacterium
GAATGCTGCCCACAATCTCCTCCAGAATATCCTCCAGGGCAACCAGCCCGGAGGTCTGTCCATATTCATCCACCACCATCACCATCTGCACCTTGGTCGCCTGCATGGTGCGAAAAAGGGCGTCCACCTTTCTGGTGCCGGGAATAAACCTGGCTTCCCGCAAAAGGCCGGGAATACTGCCCACCGGCTCATTCCTGTGCTGGTTTTTATACTGCATTCTCAGGGCATCCTTCAGATGCAGGATTCCCAGAATATTATCGATATTTTCTTCATATACAGGATAACGGGAGTTTCTCTGCTCCAGCATAAATCCTATTGCCTCATCCAGAGTAACCTTCCCGTCTATGGCCACAATATTGCTTCGGTGGGTCATAATATCCTGCGCCTGCTTATCATCGAATTCAAAAATATTGTTAATCATTCTGGCTTCGCTGGCCTGAATCAAACCCTGCTCATGGCCCTCCTGGACCATGGACATGATTTCTTCCTCCGCATGGGAGCCGTCTTTATTCTTTGACCGATATTGCTTTACCAGTTTAGCAATTATGTAAAGACACAGCTCCGCCAGCAGAACGGCTAAAATGACCATAATTACATTGACAGTGGGACCACCATCATCCATCTTCTCAACTCCTTATGCTTTTGTTCATTTATTCTAATAAAATATATCATCCCCGGCGGTAAACGTCAATGTAATTGAAGACTTATCTTAAGCGCTTCATTTACCTTACACATAATCCTTTCATCCAGATGACATACCTTATCCTTCAATCTCTTTTTATCTATGGTTCTTAACTGTTCCAATAAAATCACGGAATCCTTAACCATCTCGTAATCCTCACAGGCCAGTTTAATATGGGTGGGCAGGTTATTCTTCGTCAGTTTAGAGGTAATTGCCGCACATATCACCGTTGGGGAATGCTTATTTCCCATATCATTCTGTATAATCAGTACAGGTCTTACACCGCCCTGTTCGGAGCCGATTACCGGCCTTAAATCTGCATAATAAACGTCACCGCGTTTCACTTTCTCACTTCCTTCATCTAATATAGCTTTTTTTATTACAGTTTGAGTATTGCCACATTATCCGAAGGTATACTTCTAAATTTCCTCAAAAAAACAGTCGTCAAAATAGTCCTTGGCGTAACATTCTTTCCCATCCTTAAGGTAGATTCTGGGAACCCGTTTTCCCATGACGCAGGCCAACTCATAATTGAACCGTTCAGCCAGCCTGCCCGCTTCTTCCATAGTAATCCTCTCTTCTCCGTCTTTTCCAATCAGGGTCACCCTGTCCCCTTCCTTCACCCCGGGGATATGGGTGACATCAATCATAAACTGGTCCATGCAAATTCGCCCGAGAATGGGCGCTTTCTTTCCCCGAACCAGAACATGCCCCTTACCGGACAGGGTTCTGGGATAACCGTCGCCGTAACCCACAGGCACGGTAGCCACCAGTGTCTCCCTTTCGGTTACATAGGTTCCTCCGTAGCTGATGCTTTTTCCCTTTTCCAGTTTTTTCAGAAGAACGATATGGCTGTAAAGGGAAAAGGCCGGGCGTAAATCCAGTTTGAGATGGTGGTTTTCCTCCCAGGGCCACAGTCCATAGAGGGCTATTCCGACACGGACCATATCCATCTGGGTATCCGGCATTTCCAGAATAGCAGCGCTGTTGGCGCAGTGCCTTAGGGGAATCCGGCAGTTAAACTCCTTTTCCACCCGGCAAACAAACTCCTGAAAGAGTGCAAACTGCCCATAAGCGTCCTTCTTATCCTCCTGGTCTGCTTTGGCAAAATGGGTAAACATCCCTTCCACCTGAATTTCCCCGGCAGAATAGACCCGCTTCAAAAAAGTCAGCCCCTCTTCATCCGGCCGGATGCCGATACGGCACATACCTGTATCCACCTTAATGTGTACCAGCGCCTTTTTCCCCAGTTTTATTGCTGCCCTGTGAAGCTCTTCAATGGTGTCCTCACGAAACAGAGTAAAACGGATTTCTTCCTTTATCAGTTCTTCAAAGGCATAGGGAAAAACGTAGCCCAACACCAGAAGGGGTTTGGCAATGCCTGCCTTCCTTAAGCACAGGGCCTCCTCTGCCGTGGCTGTAGCAAAGCCATAAAGATAATCCAGCCCTTCCAACTGGCGGGCAATGGGAACCGCACCGTGACCGTAACCATCGGCTTTGACGACGGCCACCATTTTGGTGTCTTCATCCAGATGTGCGTGGAGTAAATCCATATTATGTGAAATAGCATCCAGGTCTATGGCTGCACAGATTCTGTCATAATGCTTCATCCTATCCTCCATGACGCTGCTTTGCAGCATCTCAAATCCCGATGAAGAATGCCGTTTTTTAGGCATTCTTCGGTGTGAAGCTAGAACTTCTTGCGCATGCCCTTTGGCATGAGCCTTAGAAGTTCTCTTCACACTACACCAACGCTCTCAGAGCTTCTCCTATATCAGAGGCAATCAGGGAATACTCATTCCCCCTGGCTGCTGCCGCATCTCCTGCCTTACCGTGCAGATAGACGCCCAGACAGGCGGCCTCGAAGCCAGCCATTCCCTGAGCCAGCATGGCGCCAATGATTCCCGTAAGCAAATCACCGCTTCCTGCCGTAGCCATGCCGCTGTTTCCGCACAGATTGACACAGCCTCTGCCTGAAGAATCCATAATCAACGTTCTGGCATCCTTTTGTACCACAATCCCGCTGTAATCCCGGGCTGCTTTTTCCAGTACCTGGGCATCCCGGTCTTTGATTTGCTCAACCGTCTCCTTCGTCAGCCGGGACAGTTCCAATAAATGAGGCGTAAGAATCAGTGTTCTGCGGCTTCCTTCTTTTTCCTGCAAGGTCCTCAGCTTTTCTCCCAGAGGGGTGGCTGCCAGCAGGTTTATCCCGTCCGCATCAATCACAAGAGGCAGGGCAGTTTCCTCAAGTATCGTCTTAAGCAGCCGCAAGGCTATAAAGTCCGTTCCCGTTCCGGGGCCAAAAATCACCACATCCGCCCAAGCCAGCCCCTTTCTTAAGCCTTCCACTGCCTCCTCTTCCCGGGAATAAAGGTCTAAAAGAGCCTCCGGCAGCAGGCCGGTGAGAGCGCTTTGCTGATTCCTATGGGTACAGATTCTGACCATTCCGCAGCCCGACCTGAGAGCGCCCAGAGCCGCCAGATAAGGAGCTCCCCCCGTTTCGGCATTTCCCGCCGCTATCAGCACCTTCCCAAAGGTTCCCTTGTGTCCATCCCCCGGCCTTTGGGGCAAAAGCCGGGCCGGTTCGCCCAAAAGAGCCGTCCACCGGGGAGGCTCATTCAAAAAGCTGGCCTCAGTAATGCCGATTTCCTTTACCACTATCCTTCCTGCACAGGCGGCTCCCGGATAAAGGCATAACCCCAGCTTCAAAAAGCCGAAGGTTACGGTTACATCCGCCTGAAAACAGACCCCCAGAATCTTTCCCGTATTGCTGTCCAGGCCGGAGGGCACATCAATGGCTACTTTGCAGGCCCTCCACCGGGAAACTCTTTCCAGAATCCGGGCCCTGCTGCCACAGACCGGACGGCTTAAGCCTACGCCGAAAACACCATCGATTACCATAGCATATTCCTGTGAGGGAAGTTCGGTAACCATGCAGGCTCCCATTTCTTTCAGGATTTCATATTGAAGCCTGAACAACTCTCCCCTTTCTTCAAGGGCTCTGTCTGACAGACAAAAAACGGTTACCCGGTAATTTCGCTGTATCAAAAGCCTTGCCGCTGCCAGTCCATCAGCCCCGTTATTGCCATCTCCGGCCAGAATCAGTATCTCTCCCTCTTTAGGGGAGAGAAGCTCTCTTACCTCCTCCACTACAGCCAAAGCAGCCTGCTCCATCAAAATCAGGGCAGGCACTTTAAAGTGTTCTATGGTATTACGGTCGTAACGGGACATCTCTTTGCCGGTAACCAGATAACAAAATGACTCCATTCCTAATCCCCTTTTTTTCGGACAGGACTTTCCAGAGGATTGTACTGCATATCGAATACTTCAATAACCTGAGGGCCAAGAATATCGTGCATATAAGAATACATTTCGTGATTGGTTATTTCCTTCTCCTGCTTTCTGACGATATTTTTCTTCAGGTCAACCCTCACCTGGTCAATCCATCTGGCAATTTCCAGAATATCCTTCTCGTTAGACTTCAGCACTTGATAGCACATCTCCATGGTATGAATCATCAGCTCACGGTTCACCTGCTGGATGCGCATCGGTATATCCAGAAGTTCGTCCGAAAAATCATCCATCTTTTCGTTGCACTCTTCAATCAGGCGTTTGTTTTCCTCTCTTTTGCGATTGGAGGCGGCATCCTCCTTCTCCATCAGCTCCATGATTTCATCCATCAGCTTCTTTTTAATCCGTTTTACGTCCTTAAGCTGTGTATTAAGTTTACCC
>JBNMJJ010000234.1:0-4403 GCA_050873745.1 Lachnospiraceae bacterium
CCTTTTTGGGATTCCTTTACAATCTGATTAACAAGCTTAATCACCTGCTTATCGGACATAGAAAAAAGATTATCCAGCTTGCCATCCGCCATATAATAAAACGAATTCATACAGAAATTTAAGGTGAAATCTTCACTGTTTATATAGCGAAACTTCACTTTTACGTCTGCTTTATTTCCTTTTCTCTTTGTAGAAATAATACGATATGTCATCTTGCCCGCACATCGTGCAAAATACTTTCTGGCACTCGGAACCATATAAAATGCCGGAACAAGCTGTCCATTATCACCCCAATCCTTCACATAGCGATTCATTCCTTTGCAATCATCTTCTTTCATCTCTTTAAAAAAAGCTTTTTCGGAAGCTTTCAGGCTCTTGCCGGCCGCCTCTACATGCTGAACTGGTGCCAGAGCAACAAAAAACATGATAAACGACAACATAAATGCATAAACTCTTTTCATTATTACCTCCCTTTCGCAGCAATCTCTATCGATTCATTCCCTCTGCAATCCCATACAAAATCTGCATATATGCCACATAATCGAAAAATCTCCTGCTGCATACTATTGTCCTGTTGATATATCGTCATCGTTACTGTTTTTATTATAACATAAGCCTTTCTTCCTGTTAATTCCAATCAATCATTTATAATATAAATTTAATGTTTTTATTTTTTATAACATAATTTGTAAACAAATTTTCATTTTAAAATTTGTTTTTATTACCTCCTTTTTCTGTAAAATATTTTTTAAAATTGAGGCTTGACATTTCTGCCATGCATCCTTTATAATAACGTGGCTAAAACAATACATTGTCTAGACAGGGCTATAAATTTTTCTGTTTCTGATTTAAACAGCACAGAAGATTTATAGCCTTTTTTCATGTTGAGAAACCTGATTATTCAAGAGTCACACGGATATAATTATTCCGGTCGCTCTTCCCCGCAATCCATTTACCAACGACGGAATTCTGAACATTTTACCAAGAAACAGAACAAGCGTCATATCAATAGAAAGGAGATTCTTATGGAACAAACTTATATGAAAGAAAAACCAATTCTGCCACTTTTGCTTTCTATGGCGGCACCAATGATTTTATCCATGCTGGTAAATTCACTTTATAATATCATTGACAGTATCTTTGTTGCCAAAATCAGTGAAGATGCCATGGCTGCACTTTCCCTTGTCTTTCCGATACAAAATGTTGTTAACTCCGTTGCAGTCGGTTTTGGTATCGGAATCAATGTCATGATTGCTTTCTGCCTTGGCGCAAAGGAACCGGCAAATGCCGATAAGGCTGCTTCTCAGGGACTTCTTCTCTCCCTGATACACGGAATTATTCTCAGCATTGTCGGCATTCTTATCATGCCATCCTTTTTAAAATTATTTACCCACAGTCATAACGTTCTGTCACTCGGATTACGTTACTCCAACATCGTCCTTCTTTTTGCTGTTGTCATAAATGTAGAAATAACCTTTGAAAAATATTTTCAGGCAATGGGAATGATGGTTGTCAGTATGTTAAGTATGCTGTGTGGATGTATTTTAAATATTATTCTTGACCCAGTTCTCATTTTTGGTCTGGGACCTTTTCCACGCCTCGGAATCGAAGGAGCCGCTATTGCAACCGGAATCGGACAATGTTCCACTTTACTGATTTATATTTTATTTTATATATTCAAAAAGCTTCCTGTAAAATTTCGTGTACAATATATTCGTCCCGAAAAAAACGTCTGCATCCGTCTTTACAGTGTCGGCATCCCTGCCGCATTAAATATGGCTCTGCCATCCCTGCTCATTTCTGCATTAAATGGTATCCTTGCCACTATTTCTGAAACAGGCGTTGTTATCTTAGGAATCTACTATAAACTGCAGACCTTTCTGTATTTATCTATAAACGGAATGATTCAGGGAATGCGTCCTCTGATTGGATATAACTATGGAGCAAAAGAATACAAACGAGTAAACAAAATCTATAATCTTTCCCTGGCAATCGCTATCGGAATTATGGCAATCGGAACACTTCTTTTCCTGTTCACTCCGGAAAGTTTTATGAAAATGTTTACAACACAACAGGCTACCATCAAGGCGGGAGCTTCAGCACTCCGTATTATCTCCTGTGGTTTCATTGTCTCTTCTATCTCTGTTGTATCAAGCGGCGCTTTGGAAGGACTTGGAAAAGGGAACGAATCCCTCATCGTTTCTTTATTACGTTATCTTATCATTATCGTACCACTGGCATTTATTCTCAGTAGATTTTTAGGAGTAAATGGCGTATGGCATTCCTTCTGGATTACAGAAGCAATCACCGCTATATTTGCTTTCATAATTTACAAAAAAGCACTATAAAAGACGAAACATTGTTATTTGCCTTTTTGTTCTAAAAGAATATGAAATAAATAAAAAACAGGAAAGTAAGATGTTACTCTCGTAACAGATAAGAGAGGTCATCTTACTTTCCTGTTTCTTTTTAAATTTTAGAAAGGGTATTTCATTAAATTAGAGGTATTTTTTAAATGTGTAATTACTTATTGATATACGTTACTTTTTTTAATATAAATTACTTTACTGCGTTATTATGAGTTATTATGCGTTACTATGCGATTACTATAATTGCTTGTTACTATTTTTTACTATGAGTTACTACGAGTTTTTCTTTGAATGATTCTGCGCTCTTATGCGTTCTGAGCCAGCTGTTCGCCCAGTTCTTCGCACTGTTTGATTACGTCATCATCTGGAGTTTCCTGACAGATAAGGCCTTCCCCGTTTAATACGGTTGCTCCTGCTGCTGTCATTCTTTCTTCCCAGTCTCTCATCCACTGGCCATCTCCCCAGCCATAAGAACCGAAAAGTGCGATGGTTTTTCCCTGTGCGAAGCCTTCAACTTCCTCCACAAATGGTTCCATCTCCATCTCTTCAAGTACTTCAGCGCCCATTGCAGGACATCCAAGAGCAAATACTTTTGCTGCTTTTAAATCTTCCATTGATGCGCTTGAGACTTCTACTACATCCGCTTCTTTACCGGCTTTTGTAATTCCGGCTCCGACAGCTTCTGCCATAGCTTCCGTGTTTCCTGTCTGAGACCAGTACACTACGCTAATCTTGCTCATTGCTGCTTCCTCCTGAAAATTATTACTGTGATTTACCATGATGTTTCCATCTTCGAAAGGGTCTTACAAGGAACTTTAAGCCACGCCATCCAGCAGCAAATAACTACTGCAGCTCTCGATTACATTTCTTATCCCGATACCTTTCGATACCAGTTCAATCAACGCTTCCTTCGCCCGGTCAAATTTGTAAAACAGTTGTTTTGCTTCCGACAGGTCTCCGTAAACCTTCCAGTAACCAGAATAGAGATAATTCTTCCCCTCATTCACCACAAATCCTTTGACATCTTCTGCGGGATAACCCAACAGTACACCAATTTCATGGGGAAAATTTTTCCCATTCTGCACATAGGCTTCATATCGTATCTGAACTGTTTTAAGGATATCTGATAATACTTTACCGTCATATCCTGCCTCTCGAAGAAGCATTCTGTTCTCTGGTTTCATAAGCCAGATAGAAAGCCTCTCCTGTCTGTACAGGAAAAATGTTGTCTTGCATTCTGACTTCGCCAATCTCACATAAGAAATATCCGTTCCGTCAAGAATCGCTCCGACATACGCTTCGTTCTTAGATGGAATAATCAAAAGATTTGCCACCTTAAGTCCGGTAATCAACGGCGCACACTGCAGGGCCATCTGTGTTCTGATATTATCTTTATCCATCTTCTGTACAATTTCAAATACTTCCTGTCTCATGGTGCCTCCTTGTTTCAATGTTTGTTAGTTATTACTAACTTGCATTTATAATAACTAACTTTCACTCATAAGTCAATACCCTTATTGATATACTTTTCTCCATAAGGATATTTTTTGCAGGTTTTTGGCAAAGTATACGAAACTGGAATAAATCAATAGTCGCAAATGTGAAGATTTCGCGGCGTAGAAAATGCGCTACACGCATTTTTACTTGCTCCGACATCACATTTGCGGCTATTGATTTATTCCAGTTTCTGTTTCTTGAAAAAACTGCAGGTGAGCAGGTGGGGGATTCGGACAGAAGATTTCTGCTTTCTTTAATACTTTGCTTTATACTACAGAATGATTATCTTTTGGGGATAAAAACTTCAAAAACAGACTTTTCATTAAAAAGAATTTTTCTCTCATAGAATACATAGAAATCTTCTATCCGATTTTCTCTCCAGAGTAAGCAGAAGCCTCCTGCCCGAATCCCCACTCTTCAATTTATCAAAGTCAGAAAATTAAAAAAGCTCCATATCATATATGTGAAGATAATCGCTGCGTGTAAAATTACTCTCTTTAGGAGAGATAATTTTCACTTGCTCCGACATCACATATA
>JBNMJJ010000235.1:0-4391 GCA_050873745.1 Lachnospiraceae bacterium
AAATCTCTATGGCTTTCTGGGTCAGCTCACTTCCATATTCCGCATAAAGCTCCTGGGCCATATCCGCCAACTGTGTCCCGTATTCGTCGTAAAGCTCCTGGGCCTTCCGGGTCAATTCTTCCGGCTCCAGATTCATGGTCTGCATACTTTCCTTAAGGGCGGCTAATGGGTCGTCCCCTTCTTTTGCATGAACCGGCATATCCGTCAGCATAAACAACAATAATGCCAATACCAGGCCTGTTTTTCTTTTCATTTGCCCGTACCTCCCTTTTGCTGATTTTTGAAAAAAGGGATAAAACGAACCTCTTTCGCTTCATCCCTTTGCCCTGCATCTTAACAGATTTCGGCGCCTGCCGGCATATCCTTTTCGGGGGTCAAAAGAGCCAGCTTACCCTCTTCGTCCTCGGCGCATAAAAGCATTCCTTCCGACAAAACTCCTGCCAGGGTAGCAGGCTTTAAGTTCACCAGAACCATCACCTTTTTGCCTACCATCTCCTGAGCGCTGTAATGCTGCTTAATTCCCGATACAATCTGTTTTACCTGGCTGCCAATCTGAACCTGGCTGCACAGTAATTTTTTCGATTTTTTCACTTCCTCGCAGGCAATGATTTTACCTACTCTGAATTGCAGCTTTTCAAAATCCTCATAGGAAATTTCCGGCTTGGCTTCTATATCGATTACCGGTTCCGCCGGTTCTTCTTTTTCCTGATTTCTCTGGGCAAACATTGCTTCCGCCTTTTCCAGCACTTCCTTCTCATCCAGTCTTGCAAAAAGAATTTCCGGTTTATCCGTCACCTTCCCGCCGCTGGGATAAAGTCCGAATTTATCCAGACTGTCAAAGCCTCTTACCTCAGTATTCAACTGGGCTGCAATTTTCGCTGCAGTAGAGGGCATGAAGGGCTCCAGAAGGGAGGCTCCGATGGTAATGCTCTCCACCAGATTATAAAGCACTTCGCTTAAACGGGGCTTTTTGGCCTCATCCTTTGCCAGTACCCAGGGCTCTGTTTCATCGATATATTTGTTGCACCTCTTGAAAAGGGCCAGAATTTCTGTTATGGCATCCGCCACCCGAAGCTCATCCATCTTTGCTCTGGCCTTATCCAGTACCGAAAGGGCCGCCGTCTTTAACTCCTCGTCAACCGCTTCTTTTATCCCGATGCTTTCCACCACACCGTCAAAATACTTATTGCTCATGGAAATGGTACGGTTCACCAGATTTCCCAGGGTATTGGCCAAATCGGAATTGATTCTTTCCACCATCAGCTCCCAGGAAATAACGCCGTCGTTATCAAAAGGCATTTCATGAAGTACAAAATAACGGACGGCGTCCACCCCGAAAAAAGAGACCAAATCATCCGCATAAAGCACATTTCCCTTGGACTTACTCATCTTGCCGTCTCCCTGTAAAAGCCAGGGATGCCCGAAGACCTGTTTCGGCAAAGGCTCTCCCAACGCCATCAGGAAGATGGGCCAGTAAATGGTGTGGAACCGGATAATATCCTTTCCAATCAGATGTAAATCCGCAGGCCACAGCTTTTTGTACTGCTCACTGCTGTTATCCACATCAAAGCCGATGCCCGTAATATAGTTGGACAGAGCGTCCAGCCATACATACACCACATGCTTATCATCAAAATCTACCGGGATTCCCCACTTAAAGGAGCTTCTGGATACGCACAAATCCTGAAGGCCGGGCAGCAGGAAATTATTCATCATTTCGTTCTTGCGGGACACCGGCTGAATAAACTCCGGATGGCTGTTAATATGTTCGATTAAACGGTCCGCATATTTGCTCATTTTGAAGAAATACGCCTCTTCCTCTGCAGGTTTAACTGCTCTTCCGCAGTCGGGACATTTTCCCTCTACCAACTGGGACTGGGTCCAGAAGGATTCACAGGGCGTACAATACAGTCCCTCATAGGAGCTTTTATAAATATCTCCCTGGTCGTAAAAGCGTTTAAAAATCTTCTGCACCTGTTTCTTATGCTCCTCATCCGTGGTACGGATGAATTTATCATAGGAAACGTCCATTAAATCCCAAAGGCCCCTGATGGTTGCCGCCACATCGTCTACCAGCTCCTTCGGGGTAATCCCCGCATCCGCTGCCTTTAATTCGATTTTCTGTCCATGCTCATCGGTTCCCGTCTGAAAAAAAACGTCATAGCCTTCTTTTCGTTTAAATCTTGCAATACTGTCAGCCAAAATTGCCTCATAAGTGTTCCCGATATGGGGTTTTCCGGAACCGTAGGCAATGGCTGTAGTCATATAATATTTTCCCTTACTCATATAATGCCTCCCTTCGAAATCTTTTTCTGAAAAGGGCTGCCCCCTTCTTTCTCTTTATTTTTCTGCCAGCTTTTCCATAAATAATTCGGCCTTCTTCCTGGTTTCGGTCCCGAATATGGCTGAACCGGCAACGATAACGTTTGCCCCTGCTTCCAGCACAACAGATACATTCTCCAGGTTGATTCCGCCGTCCACCTCCAAATCGGTGTCCAGATTTCTCTCTTCCAGCATGGCTCTCACCCGGCGAATTTTATCTGTGGAGCCTTCAATATATTTTTGGCCTCCAAAGCCCGGCTCTACGCTCATCAACAGAATCATTTCCACCTTATCCAGATAAGGAATCAGGCTTTCTGCCGGAGTTTTTGGCTTAATGGTAATGCCTGCCTTTATCCCCTGCTCATGAATCTTATCGATGGTGGCCTGAACATCCTGACAGGACTCCAGATGTATGGTAATCATATCCGCTCCCGCCTTTGCAAATTCTTCGATATAACGAATGGGCTCGTCAATCATCAGATGTACATCGAAAATGAGGTTACTGGCCTTACGGATAGAGGCAATCACCGGCATCCCGAAGGAAATGGAAGGCACGAAGCTGCCGTCCATTACGTCAATATGAAGATACTTTGCTCCCGCCTGTTCTACCTGCCGGAGTTCTTCTCCTAATCTGGTAAAATCTGCGGAGAGTATGGATGGAGATAAAATATTCATGTGACCCTCTTTTTCTGCCCTGCTTCGGACATATCTCTAGTCTATTTGTTTAAAAAGCCCTTCACCTGACGGTAAACCCCTTCACCGTCCAACTGGTATTTTACTAACAGTTCTCCTGCAGAACCGGATTCACCATAAACATCCTGCATACCGATTCTGTGTACCAGAGTGGGTGCTTTAGTGCTCAGGGCTTCGCAGACTGCGCTTCCCAGACCGCCGATAACGGAATGCTCCTCTGCGGTCACTACCACGCCGGTTTTCTTTGCTGAAGCAATAACCAGCTCTTCATCCAGAGGTTTGATGGTGTGAATATTGATTACTTCGGCGTTGATTCCCTCTAAAGCCAGCTTTTCGGCCGCTTCCAGAGCGGAATTTACCATAATGCCGGTGGCTACAATGGTTACGTCACTGCCCTCTCTTAACAACTGGCCCTTTCCCAGCTCAAAGCGGTAGTCCTCTCTGTCATTAATTACCGGGACGCTTGCCCGTCCAAAACGAAGATATACCGGCCCTTCATGCTGGATAGCCGCCTTTACCGCCTCCTGCGCTTCAACAAAGTCAGCAGGATTGATGACCACCATACCGGGGATGCTTCGCATCAGGGCAATGTCCTCATTACACTGGTGGGAGGCGCCGTCCTCTCCTACCGTAATTCCTGCATGGGAGGCGCCGATTTTTACATTCAACTTTGTATAGCCAACGGAATTGCGTATCTGCTCATAGGCTCTTCCTGTAGCAAACATGGCAAAGGAGCTTGCAAATACAATCTTTCCTGTGGATGCCAGCCCTGCTGCCACGCCAATCATATTGGCCTCTGCAATACCGCAGTCAAAAAAACGCTCGGGATAAGCCTTCTGGAACATTCCCGTTTTGGTCGATGCCGCCAAATCCGCATCCATGACCACAAGATTAGGATATTTTGCTCCACATTCCACCAGGGCTTTTCCATAGCCCTCTCTCGTTGCCATTTTTTTTATTTCCGGCATAATGCGTCACCAATCCTTTCCAATTCCTTTATTGCCGCTTCACATTCCTGGTCATTAGGGGCTACCCCATGCCATGCGGCACTGTTTTCCATAAAGGAAGTCCCTTTACCCTTTGTGCTCTTTGCAATAATTGCGGTAGGCATTCCTTTCGTTTCCTTTGCTTCTTTAAATGCTTCCCGTAGAGAATCACAATCATGGGCATCTACAGAAATAACATGAAAATTAAAAGCAGCAAATTTATCCTCTAAGGGATAGGGGGAACAAACCTCATCCACTTTACCGTCAATCTGAAGATTATTATTATCTACGATGACCACCAGGTTGTCCAGCTTTTTAAATCCGGCAAACATGGCAGCCTCCCAGACCTGTCCTTCCTGAACCTCGCCGTCGCCCAAAAGAGTATATACC
>JBNMJJ010000236.1:0-4379 GCA_050873745.1 Lachnospiraceae bacterium
GTTTTACACAAGGATAAGCAAATTCTGGGTAGCCTGGAGAGTCAGGATATGGTCAGGATTAAGGAAACCGAGCATTATGATACTTACCGCAACAACGGGGTGAATATCATTTATGAAGATAAAAAATAATTAATTGGAGGTAAGTATGACAAAAGCAGCAATCTTAAAAAAGGAAATCCTATCCCAGTACAGAAGCTTAAGACAGTTTGCCATTGAAATGGAAATCCCTTACAGCACACTGGTAACCGCTCTGGAAAGAGGAATTGAGGGTATGGGCTATGGCACGGTAATCAGAATGTGCGGTAAGCTGAATCTGAATCCTATCGATTTCACTTCTCTTGAGAGAGATACAAGCGTCAGTGAGCAGCTTCTGGAAAACCGTGTAATGCAGTACTATGTAAAGCTGAATGCTGAAGGTCGTGAGAAGATTCTTGGCATCATGGAAGACTATTCCCAGATTAAGAAGTATAAGGGTAAATGAGAGGGGACATTCCCTACGGGTATGTGTAAAAAAGGAAGAATCCATAGTAATGGAGTCTTCCTTTTTTATGTGCGCCTGGCGGCGCACGTTTCTATTGGAATTAACAATAATAGTTAAATAACAGTCCACTGTAGCTGCTGGGCACATAGGGACTGGGAAAATTCTTACCCGGATTCTTGTAGGCAACAATCGTCTTGTTGGCGTAATTAAGAGGGTCTCTGGATACCGTTTCCGACTTTTCATAAAGAGAAGTGGAAAAATTCTTCAGAGGAGCCAGTAAATCTTTTGCAGCCTCGGATTCTGCCACCTGAGAGAGCAAATCATCATCGATGGTCAGGGAGCCGTCTCTGGTCTTGGAGATGCCGATAGCATCCAGTTCGTTATGATAGAGACCGGTAATTCCGCTCATCTCATATACCAGCTTGCTGCTGTTGGCCTTCTTGCTGTGATACTCGCCCATAGCCTGAAGAAAAGAGTTATATCCGCTAATCAGGCTGTAGATATTGTGCTTAATGGATTCGGTATTGGGCTTAACGCCAACGGTAACCGTTTCGCCTCCTTCCGGGGATGTACCGTACAGGTTAATCAGGTAATCCCTTCCTATGGTAAAATGATTGGCAGGAGAGGAATGTACTTCACCGTTTATGGTAAACCTGGCATTATCTGCAACACTCATCACATAATCGATTCCAAAATAGCCTACAGAACCCTTCTGCCCGGCGGCCTGTTCATCACTGATAGTAAAAATGGGTTTAAAGGTTCCGTCAGCGCCCAGTGTACTTCCGGTTTTATTGGAGGCAATACGCAGAGCATAGGTGTCGTTCACGCCTTCCACGATAGAAGCGTTCAACCCGATATTGGAATGGTTGATTAAACGTACCAGCTTATTCTGAATATCATAATTAGAATCACTGCTGCCGATAGAATATTGAAATTCATAGTTCATCCCATTAATATGGATGCCGAAGGAATAATCGCCGGGTTCAATATTCAAATCATAGGCGTTAAGAAAATACCCCACATTTACCTGGGGCGCAGCCAGAGAAGATACTTCTATATTATAGGTGGGAATATCCTCCGATGAACTGCCGGAGCCCACATATTCTGCTGAGAGAATGTTTTCATTGCTGGAATAAGCGATATTGCTTTTGAAAAAATCATCCTTTGCGCTGCCGGCCGAATGCAGAATGGTATGCTGAAGCTGCCTTGCATTTTCCTTTAATGAAATGGCAAAGGATTTGGTCTCCTCACTACGATCCAGAATGTAGAGGGGAGCTTCTTTGTTCATTTTCAGAATAGACCTGTAGATGTCTTTTAATTCGCCCTTTTTGTGGCTGTCCAGTTTGGCATCGCTTTTGGGCACATAAGTAGTCGCATAATGATTATAAATCGAAGTCATAATCGTATTAGCCATAATCCCTCTCCTTTCTTCCATGATGGAGTAATCCATTAATGTACAAGCGGCTCCCAGGAGCCTAAGCCACAATCCTTTGTGCGTACATCAGGGCATAATTAGCTAGTATTATTATCCTTATACATTCATATCGGCAGGAAAGCGGCATTTCTGTAGGGGGAATTACACATTTTTTTCTGAAAGGAAAGTAGTATTTAGACCCTGATTGTGGTATTCTCTTAAAATAGAAAAGAAGAGCCCGGCGGCGTCCGGGAGGATGGAATAGGAGCAAATAAATGAGCGAAAAGAAGAAGCGGGCAATTTTCGGCTGTCTGGTGGGAATCAGCTTCATTGCTGTTTTCATTTACAATAGTTTAACTCCTCTGATGAGCGATGATTTGCTTTTCGATAAAAGCCTGTACCAATCGGCAGGGGATATTTTTCGTCAGGAGTATTATCAGTATTTAAACTGGAACGGCAGGTCGGTGCTGCAGATTATTCTGAAGATTTTCAGTATTCTGCCGAAAGAGGTATTCAATGTCTGCAACAGCATTTGCTTTGTCTATACGTCGCTGCTGATTTACTGGAACATTGACGGAAGAAAAAAATATGATTCCCTGCTCTATGGATTAATCCAGCTCTGTTTGTGGAATTTCAGCGTGGATTTTGACCAGACCGTTTTGTGGCTGGGCGGAGCCTGCAATTATCTGTGGGGAGTAATGATTATCTTGAGTTTTATTACCCTGTTTCGGCATATGCTGGACAGGCAGAGGAGGCAGGAAAAGCTGTCCTGGGCAATGACGGCAGCGCTGATGGCGGCAGCTTTTCTGGCAGGCTGGGGGAATGAGAACACCTCTGGGGGAGCGATTTTGATTGCCGCCCTGTTTACGGGGATTTATTTTTGGGAGACAAGAAAGGTGGAGAAGTGGATGGCAGGAAGCCTGGCTTTGGCATTACTGGGCTTTTGCTTTCTCCTTCTTGCGCCGGGAAACCGGGTGCGGGGAAGCATCGTAAAAGAGGCTGAGGCATATGAGGGTCTGGCTGCCCTGATTAGCCGGGGGTTAAAGATTGTTAAGGCGGTGGACGAATATCTACTTATTTATACGGTGATTATCTGTCTTTTGGGGACCTGGTTCTACTATGAAAAAAGAAGGCTTAAGGAATTCAGGGAAACAGCGGTCTTCGTTTTTTCAGGGCTGGCTACGGCGGCGGTGCTGATTTTTACGCCGGAGCCTATGGCAAGAGCCTACTACGGGGCAAATATTTATCTGCTGATTGGAGCCCTTTTGATGATTCAGAAGCTGACCCGGGAGGACAGGCCCTGGTATGCACTGAAAGCAGGGGGTATTCTGGCAGGAGGCCTGGCTTTTTTGTTTATTTATATTGAAGAAGGGGCAAACCTGGCCAGAATTTTGAGAGAAGTCAATGAGCGGGAGGCTTTTATTGAAGAGCAGACGGCCCTGGGAAACAGGGATTTGACCCTGCCTATGCTGCGGCCTCAATTCAAAAGCCCCTACAGCTTTATGTACGAAAGCGACCTTGCCCAGGAGGGGGATTTGTGGATGAACGAGGTCTATCGCAGCCATTATGATTTGGGCAGTATAACCGTGATGACCAGGGATGACTGGGATGTGTATATGGGCATTACGGAATAAAGAAAGGATAGGGGGGGGGCTACCCCTGGGCTTGTCGATGATTTTGGGGGAGAAATTAGGGAGAAATCCCTTAAAATCATTGACAAGCGATTTGTTCTATGCTACATTTAATCAGCGAGATTGGAATGAGGTCTTTTTTTTATGCTCTGATTTCTGATTCGAAAAAGAAAAGGAGGTGGCAATATGCGTACAAGAATTACTCTGGCATGTACCGAATGCAAGCAGCGTAACTACAACACCACAAAAGATAAAAAAGCGCATCCGGACAGAATGGAAACCAAGAAGTACTGCAGATTCTGCAGAACCCACACATTGCACAAGGAGACCAAATAATTGTTGCAGCTTTGGCACGCTGCAGTGCCGATGAAAGGAGCTCTGAATGGAAAATTCCAAGAATACAGAGAAAGCACCAAAGCCCAGCTTCTGGAAAGGTGTGAAAGCTGAATTTAAGAAAATTTCATGGCCGGACAAGACGAAGATTTTTAAGCAATCTGTGGCAGTGATTTGCATTTCACTTGTGTTGGGATTTATCATTACTCTGTTGGATACAATCCTCCAGTATGGTGTGAACCTATTGACAATGTAGACGTGAGGTGATTGTATGGCAGAAGCAAACTGGTATGTGGTGCATACCTATTCCGGGTATGAGAACAAGGTGAAGGCCAATATTGAGAAGACCATTGAGAACAGAGGACTGCAGGAGGAAATTCTGGAGGTTCGTGTTCCCCTGGAGGACATTGTGGAAGTGAAGAACGGGGCGAGAAAGACCGTTCAGAAGAAGATGTTCCCCGGATATGTGTTAATCAATATGGTGATGAACGACGAGACATGGTACGTTGTTCGTAATACA
>JBNMJJ010000237.1:0-4308 GCA_050873745.1 Lachnospiraceae bacterium
GGATAAGGCTTTAGCTTATGCCCAGGCTATCGGTGGAGCAAGAGCAGGAGTATTGGAGACCAACTTCCGTACCGAAACCGAGACCGACCTTTTCGGTGAGCAGGCCGTTTTATGCGGTGGTGTATGCGCTCTTATGCAGGCCGGTTATGAGACTCTGGTTGAAGCCGGATACGACCCCAGAAACGCTTACTTTGAATGTATCCATGAAATGAAGCTGATTGTTGACCTGATTTACCAGTCCGGCTTCGAAGGAATGAGATATTCCATCTCCAATACGGCTGAATACGGTGATTACATTACCGGACCTAAGATTATTACGGAAGAAACCAGAAAAGCAATGAAAAAGATTCTGTCCGATATTCAGGACGGTACTTTTGCAAAAGACTTCTTGCTGGATATGTCTCCTGCTGGCGGACAGGCTCATTTCAGAGCAATGCGTAAGCTGGCAGTGGAGCATCCTTCCGAGGTGGTAGGCAAGGAAATCCGTAAGCTGTATAGCTGGAATAATGAAGAGGATAAGCTGATTAATAACTAACCATTCTGAGGATAGGGATTGGCATAGATGGGGACAGTAATCCGACTGGTTATGGAATTTCATTAAGAAGAGAAATGAGGCTTCTCCTTGTTATGGGGGAAGCCTTTTTATACTTAAGTTTATATTATGGGAGACGAAAGAGGAATGGGTATAGCCATAGGGGAATTTCTTATCAGCCTTCGTGAAGAGGCAAAAGCATCACAACGGGATACCTGTGAGGGGATTTGTAAAATATCGGCCTACAGCAATTATGAGCTAAATAAAAGAGTACCGGATTTTTTGACGCTGAATCTGATTTTTGAGCGTTTGGGTCAGGGTACTCTTAGCCTGTCTGCCTATCTGGCAGAAGACGAGGTGGAATATCTGCAATGGCGGATGGATACGGCAGACGCCCTTCGGAATCAAAGATATACTGAACTTGCTGGCTTGCTGAACCAGGAACCACAGGAATGCATTGCTTTAAATGAAAAGATTCGTAAGCAATACAGGCTTTATCTCGATGGCGTTATTTCAGAAGTACAGGAAAAGAATTTTTCCGGAGCTTTAGGCTGTTATGAAGAGGCATTGAGGCTTACCTGCCCCTTTCTTCTGGATAAAGAAGAATCAACTACCAGAGCCGGTAAACTGGAGATTGGCATCTATGCCGTTTACTTAAGGCTTTTGGCACAGCTATATCCGAAAAAAGCCCAGGAGGCCGGAAACAGACTGGAAAAAATGATGGATTATGTTCTGGAGAGGTTACTGGATGAAGAGGAACAGGTAAAAAGCTATCCTCATTTAGTCTGCCTCTGGGCCCAGCTTTGTGCTGGGCAGGTTAAATCGGAGAAAAAGTTAAAGGCTTTGGAAAGGGCTTACCAATTATTGAAGAATCGATATAAAATGTACCATGTAACGGAGATTCTTCGCCTGATTCTTTTCTGTAAGAAGAAAGAAGAGAGTTATTCCGAGAAGAAAGATTACAGGGCTGTCTGCCAGCTCTATGCGTTTTTTGATAAAAGTATAGAGTTTAATCCCTATGAGCTTTGTGAAAATACCTGGACGCTGGCAATGGTGGGGGACTATCTGTCCAGAAACCGCAGTAAAAAACGGTTTACTCAGGAAGAAATCAGTGATGGTATCTGTGCAGTGGAAAGCTATTCCCGAATGGAAAACAGCAAACGTTTTCCCAGCCGGAAAAATTATAAGGCTTTATCCGAAAAATTGGATATTGAGCCTATATATTTTTCGGAAATCATCAGTACCGGAAACTATCGGGCAATCAGGCTCAGAAGGAAAATTTCCCAGGCAATGTATCATGAAGAATATGAGGAAAGTCTCAAGCTGCTTAAGGAGCTGGAAAAGGAACTGGGACCGGACAGAGAGAAAAACGTTCAGTATTTTGAGGAGAGATATGCTTTGATTGAATACGAATTGGGAAGGATGTCTTTGGAGGAAAGATATGAGAAATTGAAGAAAATTCTTTCCTATACGTTGAATATAGAGGATATTGGAAAAAATAAGCATGTTTATATTCGAAATGAAATTAATCTGATTAATTCGATTGCAGCTATTCATCACCAGAAAAAAGAGTTTGAGAAAGGGAGCCGTTTATTACAGGGATTTCTGATGGATATGGAACATCAAAAAATAAGTGCGGAGCAAAGATTTCATGAGACCTATTTGGCAGCTCTTAATCTGGATAAGCAGCTTGCGGATATGGGAAGGTATGAAGAAGGAAATGGCTTGTGTATGAAATGGGGAAAAATGGCGGTTGACAGGGGGCATGCGGGTTTGCTGGATGATTACCTGGTGGAAATCAGCTATAATCTGGACCATATGCAAAAGGACACATCGGATTATCCGAAACAAGTATGTCAACTGGCATTGGATATATCCGATGTGTATGGGATACCATTAAGCCAAAAAGAGATATTGGCGTATTATCAAAGCCGTTACGATACTTGAACTATTCGGTATCTTTGATTTTTGGAGCAGTAGCACTGCGGGTTTCCATATAAGTATCCTTAGAAGAAACTTCAAGTTTTACAAAAGGCCCTATGGCAGATAATCCAATAATTAAGGCTAATGATAAGATAAGTGTACGTTTTAATAAATTTTTCATGAAAGTTTCCTCCTTCTTCTTTTGTGAGTTATATTGGCTATATTCATATTATCCAAAAATACTGATAAGACCATGACGTTTTCGTGAAATTTCTAAAAATTTCACGAAAACGTCATGGTCTTATTTAGATTAAAGTGGTATTGTTAGCATAGAAAGCAATGAAAATAGTTAATATCAAAATTTTAACTTAATTATCCTTATCTCATTTCATAAAGTTTAGCAGCAATGTAACTGAAAATTGATGGTATTGTTAGAACATATCGATTATTGTTTTTTTGGAAGTAGTATATGCAAATTCAGTTTTGCATATTAGTATTTCAAATTTTACGAAAGGAGAGTTACAAATATGAAAATGGTAGAGTTAAAAGAAGGTATCAGTATCTTCGATTTCAATAATGCCGATATTGCTTGTGCATGGTGTTGTTGTAGTTCATACTTCTCTTGTTCCTGTGGAAGTTAGAGAAGAATCTTGGGATAGCTGAATAATACTTTAGCTATCCCTTTTATAATTAGAAATTAGTCATATTATGAGTGTGTAAAGATGCTATTTAATATTTGGTTATGGAGGATTGATTGAATGAATCAAAGTATAAAAGATAAGGGCGCTATTGTAAGAAGAAATCCAAAAACTGTTATCGTTCCAGTTGATGATAATAAACTTATAATTTCAAATAGTGATAAAAATTTCACTATTGAAGGAAATGATGTTAAAAACTTTGTCATTCCTATTTTACTTGCAGTGTCAAATTATGGTGCAATATCAACCAATGATATTTGTAAGGAAATAAGTATGTCTGCTGATAAGGAGGATGTATTATCTATTATCCGTAAGTTAATAGATATGAGAATTTTACTCGAAGAAAAAAGTGTTTCATTTTCCAAAGTTATTTCTATACTGAAAGAGTCAAATTTAAGTGATGAAATTTGTAATAATATTAATAGCATTTTATACACAAAAAAAGTATGTGTGATATGTAGTTCATACATAAAAGATTATATTCTAAATTTGGCCAAAGAATATAATATCAACTGTGATTTCATAGATGAAAAAGATTTACAAGATTGCTTAGCAAATGAAGACTCTGTAAAATATGATTTAATCTACTATCACAGTAATTTTGAAAATGTAGTTCTTATAGAAATGATAAACGACTTTTGTTTAAATAATAATATACCTTATATTTTTTCTAAAAATATAGGTTTTACAGTAGAAATTGGGCCATTTGTTATACCCTTTAAAACCTCCTGTGTTGTATGTGAGGAAAAAAGAAAATTAAGCGCTATGAATTTCCCCATAGAGAATGAAACAATTAAAGAATATGTAAAAATAAATAATATTAGTATATTTAAGGAAGAAAAAGATTTTAATTATTTTGATAATTTAGCAGCAATTCACTCTGTTATGGAGATATTTAAATTTTTTACAAAGGATATATTATGGAAGTATCCGGAAACAATTGAAAATAAAATAAGAATGGATTTCCTGAACGCAGATTATCAATATTTTAGAATATTAAAAAATCCCATTTGCCCAAAATGTTCTTCTAAAGCTAAAACTGATATTATCGAAAATAGAGCATGGTCTACGAAACATCTTTATCAGTAGGAGGTACAGAATGTTGTTAAATAAACCATTTTTCAAAAATCGTAAATCATATAACAGATATAACAA
>JBNMJJ010000238.1:0-4304 GCA_050873745.1 Lachnospiraceae bacterium
CCATGAGGAATGCTGGTGAGGGTAGCGTGAAGGTACAAAAAAGGGCATAAAAAGCTGAGCTGGCGGATGAAGGTTCCGGCCAACTGGCTGTTAAAAAGGAACTCTCCTGCAAAATCTCCCAGAAAGAAAAAGCCGCAGCCGCACAGGATTCCCAGAGCTATGCTGGCCAGAATGGAGCGGCGGATGGTATTTCTCATCAGGCTGATATGGGAGGAGGAGGCAGCCTGAGTCACCTCCGGGAGCAAAAGGACGGAGGCGGATTGGGTAAAAGCGGAGGGAAAAAGCACCAGACTGAAGGCCATACCCGTCAGCACGCCATAAATGCTTAAAGCTGTTTGGGTGGAATAACCGAAGGCCTTAAGCTGCTCCGGAATGGAAGCCGCTTCTATACTTTGCAGAAGATTGACCACAAGCCGGTTGCAGGACAGGGGGATAGCCATTCCCAGAAGGTGGGTGAGGGCAGCGGCGGTGGAAATGCCGGGCAGGGCAGGGACATTGGCGGGCAGCCTGCTTTTTTGGAAGGCCGCCGTTTTTTCACGGGGGGATAAGCCCTCTTTCTGGGCGGCAAGGATTTGGTAGGCCATATAGGAAATGCCGCAGGAGATGATTTCCCCTAAAACCATGCCCAGAGCGGCCAAAGCGATGGTAGGCTGTCCCTGGGGGGAAAGAAAAAGATACAGAAAAAACACGCTGCCTGTACGCACAAGCTGTTCCGCAAGCTGGGCAAAGGCAGGAATACGGACTTCTTTTACTCCATAAAAATAACCGTTGAGACAACTATGCAGGGCCGTCAGGGGGAAGGACAGGGCGGTAATACGCAAAAGAGAAGCCAGCCGGGGCTCCTTAAAAAAAGAGACGGAAATCAGGTCTGCCTGTCCGTAAATAATCAGGGAATAGAGGGTAGAAACGGCCACACAAACCAAAGCCCCTGTCCAGAGATAACGGCGGGCATCCTTGGGGCGGCCCACAGCCATACAGGAAGCGGTATAGCGGGAAATAGCCGTCTGCATCCCGGCTCCGGCAAGGGAGAAAGCAATCATAATCACGGGAGAAATCAACTGAAAGAGTCCCATGTTTTCTTCGCCGAAGGCCTGGGAAATGAAAAGGCGGTAAAGAAAACCGATGCCTCGGCTGATTATGCCGGCAGAAGTAAGAATTAAGGTACCGGCAAGTATTGGATTTTTTTTCAGATTCATATTGGGAGCCTCCCCAACCAGTTTCTTCTATATATATGAAGCCTGCTTTGTTGACAGAACCATGCGGAGGGTGCTAGAATCGTTTCAGTAAAAAACGATAAAGACAGCAGCAGGGGAAGGAAAGATAAATGGCAAAGAAAGTGGTTGTAGGGATGTCCGGCGGAGTGGATTCGTCGGTAGCAGCCTGGTTATTAAAGGAACAGGGCTATGAGGTGATTGGAGTTACCATGCAAATCTGGCAGGATAAGGAGCCGGAGGAGATGGAAGAAAGTGGCGGATGCTGCGGGCTTTCGGCGGTAGATGATGCGAAAAGAGTGGCAGGAATGCTGGATATTCCCCATTATGTCATGAACTTCAAACAGGAGTTTCATGACAGGGTTATCGATTATTTTGTAGGAGAGTATCTTAAGGGAAGAACCCCCAATCCCTGTATCGCCTGTAATCGGTATGTGAAATGGGAATCCTTGCTGAAAAGAAGTTTGGAGCTGGGGGCGGATTACATTGCTACGGGGCACTATGCCAGAATCATAAAGCTGCCCGGGGGCCGCTATACGCTGAAAACCTCTGCCACCAGCAGCAAGGACCAGACCTATGCCCTTTATAATCTGACCCAGTATCAGTTGGCCCACACCCTGATGCCGGTGGGAGAGTATACAAAAGAAGAGATTCGGGAAATGGCCCTGAAGCTGAAGCTGCCCGTGGCCCATAAGCCGGACAGTCAGGAAATCTGCTTTATTCCGGATAATGACTATGCCGGATTTATCGACCGCGAGGCGGGAGAACAGGTACCCGGACCGGGAAATTTCGTTACCGCCAAAGGAGAGATTCTGGGACGGCACAAAGGGATTACCCATTACACCATCGGTCAGCGAAAGGGCTTAAATCTGGCTATGGGACATCCTGTTGTCGTGACCGGAATCCGGCCCGATACGGGGGAAGTGGTGATTGGCGAGCATGAGGATGTTTTTACGGACCGGTTAATTTGTGGACAGGTAAATTATATGGCTATGGAAGAGCTGACGGAGCCCAGAAGGGTGCTGGCAAAAATCCGTTACAGCCATAAGGGAGAATGGTGTACTCTGGAAAAAGAAGAGGAGGACAGGGTAAGGTGTACCTTTGAGAAACCTGTCCGGGCAGTAACCCCCGGTCAGGCTGTGGTATTTTATGAAGGGGACATGGTTCTTGGTGGGGGAACCATCCTGAAATAGCTGAAATAGAGAGCTTTTGTCAGGGCAATTTTCGTCCACCAGGCCGGATAAAGGGCTTACAGGGGGATAAATTCCGGTTTTCTTTCCCCAAAAATGGTATAGTAGCGAAAGCCCAGAGATTTTAAGATTTCCTCCGCACGGGAAAAGAAGGCGCCGATATTTTCCGGTTTATGGGCATCGGAGCCGATGGTAATGATTTCCCCGCCCAGCTCTCGGTAGCGTTTTATCAGGGAAGTGCAGGGATGTACATCCTTTAAGCCGTATTTCAGCCCGCCCGTGTTGATTTCGATTCCCTTGCCCTTTTCAATCAATAAGGTGATGATGGCATCCAGAACATCCTGGTATTTTTCATAGGAGTACCGGGTGTCTTTTCCGGGGCCGTACCGAACCACATAATCCAGATGGCCGTAGACGTCAAAGCCATCAAAGGCCCGGATATTTTCCAGAATGGAAGTAAAATATTCCCGGTAGGCATCTTCTTCGCTGCGGCCCTCATAGAAGGCAGAAAGATAGGGGTCCTTACCGTGACACAGGTGGGAAGAGCCGATAACGAAGTCGAAGGGATACTGTTCTACATAGGCAGCCAGACGATGGGCAAGATGGGGCTGAAGCCCTAGCTCCACGCCGATGGAAAGCTGCAAATCGGAAGCGTATTTTAGTTTTAGCCGGGAAGCAGCGGCAAAATAGGCCTCCGTGTCCAGAAGGAAGGTGAGCCCCTCCGCAAAATCCGCAGGAAAATCCAAATCCATATGCTCGGTTACGCAATAATGGGTAAGCCCTGAAGCCAGGGCCTGCTTAAGCATCTCCTCCAAAGGGACGGTGGAGTCGGAGGAAAAGGAAGAATGGGTATGAAAATCAGCGGTAATAGCCATAGAAACCTCCCGTTTCTGCTGCGTGGGCAGCTTTTTAGTATTTTTTAGTAATTTCAGGATAATGAATAGGATTAACCTATATGGTTATATTACCATATGAGATGTACAAGGAACAAAGTTTTTTTGGCAAAGTAGATGAAAATGTTGAAAAATAGCATGGAATTAGAAATATTTTACAATTACATCTTGAATTTTAACGGTAAATTATGTACAATAATTCTGCTGATAAAATTTTGACAAGCTATCTGGCAGCCGGGCTGATTGGCAGGGCTGTTTCATAGTCTTTTTCAAAAAATATAAATTCATTTTTAGGAGGAATTAGAAATGGCAGTAAAAGTAGCAATTAATGGTTTTGGTCGTATCGGTCGTCTGGCTTTCAGACAGATGTTTGATGCAGAAGGATACGAAGTAGTAGCAATCAACGACTTAACGAGTCCTGATATGCTTGCACACTTGTTAAAATATGACACTGCACAGGGCCCTTACAAATATGCAGCCGCTGTGGAGGCAGGTGAAGATTATATCACTGTCAATGGCAAGAAAATCACCATCTACGCTAAATCTAATGCGGCTGAACTTCCCTGGGGAGAGTTGGATGTTGACGTAGTTTTAGAGTGTACCGGTTTCTATACCTCCAAGGATAAGGCTTCTGCTCACTTGACAGCAGGCGCTAAGAAGGTAGTTATTTCCGCTCCTGCAGGAAATGACCTTCCTACCGTTGTTTACAATGTAAACCATGAGACATTAACCAAAGAAGACAAGATTATTTCTGCCGCTTCCTGTACAACCAACTGTCTGGCTCCTATGGCTAAGGCCTTAAATGATTTAGCAACCATTAAATCCGGTATCATGACCACCGTTCATGCTTATACCGGCGACCAGATGATTCTGGACGGACCTCAGAGAAAGGGCGATAAGAGAAGAAGCCGTGCAGGCTCCTGCAACATCGTTCCCATCTCCACCGGTGCAGCTAAGGCAATCGGTCTGGTAATTCCTGAATTAAACGGTAAATTAATCGGTTCCGCACA
>JBNMJJ010000239.1:0-4300 GCA_050873745.1 Lachnospiraceae bacterium
GGTCTGCAATGGTGGTGTCCTCGGTTTCTCCTGAACGATGGGAGGAAACTGCGGTGTAGCCTGCCTTGTGTGCCATCTTAATTGCCTCAAGTGTTTCGGAAACGGAACCAATCTGGTTTAACTTAATCAGAATGCTGTTTCCGCAGCCCGTCTCAATTCCCTTCTTAAGCCTTTCCGTATTGGTCACGAACAGGTCGTCACCTACAAGCTGAACCTTGTCACCCAATCTGTCGGTGAGCTTCTTCCAGCCTTCCCAGTCCTCTTCATCCAGAGCATCTTCAATGGAAATAATGGGGTATTTTTCCACCAGCTTCTCCCAGTGTTCAATCAGCTCATCGGAGGTGTATTTCGTTCCCGCTTTGGGCAGTATGTATTCCCCCTTTGTAGCCCCCTTCCATTCACTGGCCGCAGCATCCATGGCAATCATGAAATCCCTGCCGGGTTCATAGCCTGCATTTTTTACCGCTTCTAAAATAGATTGAATTGCCTCTTCATCGCTGACCAGGTCAGGAGCAAAGCCCCCTTCGTCGCCCACGGAGGTAGCCAGTCCTCTGGACTTTAACAGGGCTGCCAGTGCATGAAACACTTCCGCACACCAGCGCAGGGCTTCTCTGAAACTTTCCGCTCCCACCGGCATAATCATAAATTCCTGCACGTCTACCGTATTTGCTGCGTGGGCTCCGCCGTTTAAAATATTCATCATGGGAACCGGCAGACGATTGCCGTTGATGCCACCCAGAAAACGGTACAGGGGAATGTCCAGAGCCATTGCTGCCGCTCTTGCAGAAGCAATAGATACTGCCAGAATAGCATTGGCTCCCAGCCTGGATTTGTCCTTCGTTCCGTCAGCCTTAATCATGGCCTTATCTATAGCATAAATATCCGATGCGTCCATGCCCACAATCGTATCTGCAATTACCCTGTTGATATTCTCTACCGCCCTGGTAACTCCTTTTCCAAGATACCTTCCTTTATCTCCATCTCTTAATTCCAGCGCTTCAAACTCTCCGGTAGAAGCCCCGCTGGGAGCCGTTCCTCTAGCTACTGTGCCGTCCACCAGAGTCACTTGTGCCTCTACGGTAGGATTTCCCCTGGAGTCAAGGATTTCTCTTCCCACAACCTTTTCAATCTGTAAATAGTTCATCTGCCTGCTTCTCCTTTAATGCTTTATTTTCCCTCTCACAGGCCCCGCAGGCTGTGTCCCTCCTGCGGCGGCTCCTTTGCTGTCAAACTTATGGGTCAGGCTGTTGAGAGGTTTACATGATTTATCCAGTGTTAGATTTAACTAACCACAATAAATATACCATACCCTCTTTCTGAAAGCAATAGAGTTTATTGATATTTTTTCTTGTACAGGCATTTTTATTTCCTATACATAAAAAGACAGCCCTGTCTTCGTCCCTATGCCTGAACAGAGCTGCCTTTTCAATGGAAATTTTGCATTCCTATTCAATGGTTACTGGCAAAGATTATGTTTACTCGAGACGAGGGGAATTATATGGAAGGAAAAGTGAGTGCGTGCTGGAAATCAAGCATATATGGGCATATAGGAAAAAAGTGCTTTTCTCTGCCCAATTTATTCCACGAATCACCGTGGCATGGTTTACATAATTTCTCGATTTTCTATATACAGAAAAATTTGTCCGTACTGCCCAGAATTCTTCTGATTTTTGGGCATAGTGGATGTATTTTTTTCTATATGGACATATCCTGTCTCCAGGGTGTAAATATGGGGAAAAATAAGCATAATTGAAGTGTTTTTTTGGCACCAGAAGCAAAAAATATTGTATATGCCCAACCCATGCGTAATAAGAGCCAGGGAGGCGGCGGAACTTTCCCTTCTCTCCCTGGCGGATGCCTTCTTTTATCTGCCCTTTTGCTGTGTCTTCTCCAAAAACCGCTGATTATCGACGATAAACCGCTCATGCTCTCCCTCGCTGATGCAGCCTGCGGCATCATAAGCCTTGACCGTAAAGACCAGCCTTTTTCTTTCCACTCCAATAAGCTCACTTTCCAGAGAAATCTCCATCCCTACAGGAGTGGCGGACAGATGGCTTACACAAATTTTAGTGCCTACCGTTCCCTGCCCCTCTTCAAGATACTCCGCCACACTTTTATATGCAGTATTTTCCATTAAGACAATCATCTGCGGAGTAGCCAGTACCGGAAGTTCACCGCTGCCCAGCTTTTTGGCTGTCATTTCTTCTGTAACGATTACTTTCTGTGTTCCCCTGATTCCCACTTTTAATTCCATATGCACTCTCCTTCTTACCATCACGATTCTTTGGGGCGCAAACAATCCATCTAAATAGCACCACCCCATATTTTCAGTTTTCTGTCATTATAACAGAGTCTTTTCTTAAAAGCACCCTTTTATAATTGAAGAAGTAAAAAAGAACTGCTAGAATAGCATAAGATGCCGCAGTTCGGCATAGAGGGGAGGAATAAACCGCCCCGGAAAGGAAAAGACATGATAAACGATTCACATAAATCATCCCAAAAAAGAAATAAGAAACAGCAAAGCGGCAAACCGCTTTCTGAGAAGAAAAAGCTGAAGCAGGCAGCCAAGTCATCTCCCGAAATAAAAGTTCCCAAACGAGGCGACAAAACCTCTCCCGATAAGAAAGTTTTGGTGCGGGAGGACAAAACCTCTTCCGAAAGAAAAACCCCCAGACAGAATGCCAAACTCTTCGAAAGAAAAGCCCCCTCCCGCTGCCCCGTCAGCAAAAAATGCGGTGGCTGCCAATATGTCGATATGCCCTACGGCCTGCAATTAAAGAAAAAGGAACAGCTTCTCTCCTCTCTTCTTTCCGGCTTCGGAAAGGTTGAACCGCTTCTTGGCATGGAGCAGCCTGATTTTTACCGAAACAAAGTTCATGCCGTCTTCGGCCTGGACCAGAAGCGCAGGCCCGTTGCCGGTGTTTATGAAGAGGGAAGCCATCGGATTGTCCCTGTGGAAAGCTGTTTTCTGGAAAATCAGAAGGCCGCTGCCATTATCCAGACCATCAAAGGCCTGCTGCCTTCTTTTAAAATCAAGGTATACGATGAGGACAGCGGCTATGGTCTTCTGCGCCATGTTCTTATCCGCACAGGAAAAGAAACAGGCCAGATTATGGTGGTTTTGGTACTGTCCTCCCCTATCCTTCCTTCAAAAAATAATTTTGTGAAAGCCCTTTTAAAAGAGCATCCTGAAATTACCACCATCGTGGTAAATGTAAATAACCGCAGCACCAGCATGGTTCTGGGGGATAAGGAACAGGCCATTTACGGAAAAGGCTATATAGAAGATATTCTTTGTCAAAAAATATTCAAACTTTCTCCCAAATCCTTTTACCAGGTTAATCCGGTGCAGACGAGGGTACTCTACGAAACTGCCATCTCCTATGCCGGCCTTACCGGAAAGGAAACCGTTTTGGATGCCTATTGCGGAATTGGCACCATCGGAATAATTGCTGCCGAAAAAGCAAAAAGGGTGATTGGTGTGGAGCTGAATCAGGACGCCCTCCGGGATGCGGTTTCCAACGCTAAAATAAACGGGATAAAAAACATCCAGTTCTATCACAAAGATGCGGGACAGTTTATGATTCAGTTGGCGGAGCAAAAGGAAACTCTGGATGTGGTCTTTATGGACCCTCCCCGGGCTGGAAGCGATGAAGCTTTTTTAACCTCCGTCGTTACCTGCGCTCCCAAAAAAATCGTCTATGTTTCCTGCAATCCCGAAACGCTGGCCAGGGATTTGAAGTTTTTGACCCGTAAGGGGTATAGGGTAAAGAAAATCCAGGGTGTGGATATGTTTCCGCATACGGAGCATGTGGAGACGGTTGTGCTTTTGTCCGCACTTCACTAAGACCTCCATATTGAGATAGAACCGAAGATGGATGAACTGGAAAAGCATCAACGATTATCAAGGTGCTCAAACATTTTCGGATGTACATTAGTAACTTTTAATACAATCACCCCATAGGAGAAAATATAATTATGACCCAGAAAATAATCATTCCACCAATAAAATCTCAGGGAATAAAAACGAAATTAGTTCCATTCATTATGGAACATGTTGAGCGTTTGGAAGATGGATTGTGGATTGAGCCCTTTGTTGGGACAGGCGTGGTCGCATTTAATTTAGCACCCCCAAGAGCTCTTTTAACTGATAAAAATCAATACATTATCTCTCTATATCAAGGTATTCAGAATGGTACGATAAATAGTAAAATTGTGAGAGAATTTCTTGAACATCATGGAAGCATCCTAGAGCAGCGTGGTGAAGACTATTATAAAGAAATGCGAAATGCCTTTAACC
>JBNMJJ010000240.1:0-4264 GCA_050873745.1 Lachnospiraceae bacterium
ACTCTCTTCCTTAATGCACTGCCGGCGGTGGGACTTGAACCCACACGGTGTTGCCAACAACAGATTTTGAGTCTGCCTCGTCTGCCGTTCCGACACACCGGCCTTTCGGTCTTTGCGACCGAAATTTATATTATCAAAATTTGTTTGAAAAAGCAAGTGTTTTCTCTAAAAATCAAATTTATTATAAATATACAGACAGTCAAGGGTTGCAAAATAGTCCTTCGGCGTCTCTGACCTGCGGATTAGCTGCACGCTGCCGTCCTCTTTTAAAAGAAGCTCTGCCGACCTCAACTTACCGTTATAATTATATCCCATGGCAAAACCGTGCGCTCCGGTATCGTGAATCACCAGAAGGTCTCCTCTTTCAATTTCAGGCAGCATCCTGTCGATGGCAAATTTGTCGTTATTTTCACAAAGAGAACCTACCACATCGTACATATGGTCACAGGCTTCATTTTCCTTGCCGCTTACGGTAATGTGGTGATACGCCCCATACATGGCAGGACGCATCAGATTAACGGCGCAGGCATCACAGCCAATATACTCTTTGTGGGTGTGCTTCTCATGAATAGCCGTGGTAATCAAATGTCCGTAAGGTGCCAGCATGAACCGTCCCAGCTCCGTATAAATGGCAACCTCACCCATTCCAGCCGGAACAAGGATTTCCTCAAACGCCTTCCGCACGCCTTCTCCGATGGCATAAATGTCATTAGGCTCCTGGTCCGGGCGGTAAGGAACACCGATTCCGCCGGATAAATTAATGAAGGTAATATTTGCTCCCGTTTCCTCCTTCAGCCGCACTGCCACTTCAAATAACTGCCGTGCCAGAGTAGGATAATATTCGTTGGTAACCGTATTGCTGGCCAGGAAGGAATGAATGCCGAAATTCTTTACTCCCTTTTCTTTTAAAATACGGAAGCCTTCAAAGAGCTGTTCTGTGGTAAAACCATATTTGGCGTCTCCCGGATTGTCCATAATGCTGGTGCTGATTTTGAATACTCCTCCCGGATTGTAGCGGCAGCTCAAGGTTTCAGGAAGTTTACCGATGGTTTTTTCCAGAAAATCAATATGGGTAATATCATCCAGATTAATGATTGCGCCGATTTCATTGGCATAAGCATATTCTTCAGCAGGGGTTTCATTGGAAGAAAACATAATATCTTCTCCTTTTACTCCCATAGCCTTTGACAGCATCAGCTCCGTCAGGGATGAGCAGTCGCAGCCGCAGCCATACTCCCGTAAAATCTCGATTAAACAGGGATTGGGCGTAGCCTTCACGGCAAAATATTCCTTAAATCCTTTATTCCAGGAAAATGCCTCCTTCAAGGCCCTTGCATTCTCCCGGATTCCCTTTTCATCATAAAGATGAAAGGGGGTGGGATAGGTTTTGATGATTTCTTCTAATTGTTCTTTTGATACAAAAGGTATTTTTTTCACGCTAACCTCCATTGTGCTTCTTTATTTTTACAAAAGATTTTTCCTTAATTCCTCTCCGGACAAGGGACTCAGATAAGCAGGCGCAACATCGAATACGGTTTTGCAGCCATACATTCCTTCCTTATTCATCCGATAAGCTGCCCTTGCATAAGCAATCAAAACGGAAGAGGTAAATTCCGGGTTGGAATCCAGCTTTAAGCGGTATTCAATTAAATGCTTGTTCTCTTTGTTCCTTCCGGTTACCCCTGTACGAAGGACGAAGCCTCCATGAGGAATGGCACTGTGGTTCTGTTTCAGCTCTTCTTCCGTAATAAAATGAACGGTGGTATCGTAGTCTGCAAAATAGTTGGGCATATTCTTGATTTCTTCTTCAATTTTACCCAAATCTGCCCCTTCTTCGGGAACAACATAGCATTCTCTCGTGTGCTTCTGTCTTGTGGTCAGCTCCGGGTCGCTCCCGCTTCTGACCGCCTCCAGTGCGGCCTCCACAGGAATAGTATACTGCTTTCCGTCCTTCACTCCCTCTACTCTTCGGATAGCGTCGGAATGTCCCTGGCTGACGCCCTTGCCCCAGAAGGTATAGTCCTTCCCTTCCGGCAAAATTACGTTTCCATACAAACGGTTTAAGGAGAACATTCCCGGGTCCCAGCCCACGGAAATCATAGCCGTTTTCTTGCCTGCCTCTGCTGCCTCCTGTACTCTGGCAAAATGCTCCGGAATATTAGCATGGGTGTCGAAGCTGTCCACCACATTATAAAGTTTGGCGTATTCCGGTGTCTGAAGGGGTAAATCCGTTGCGCTTCCGCCGCAAAGAATCAAAACGTCAATCTTATCCTGCATCTTCTCCAAGTCCCCAATGCCCAAAACCGGAACACCTGGAGTAGCAATCGATAAGCCTTCCGGATTTCTTCTGGTAAATACTGCCGCCAGTTCCATATCCGGGTTCTGAGTAACAGCGCTTTCCACGCCCCTGCCTAAATTTCCATAACCTAAAATACCGATTCTAATCATTTTCTCTCTCCTTTTTCCTTTCTTCTATTTCTAATAGTTTTATTTTATTATGAAGAGCCTCCTTCATCACCCTGACCAGATTTTCCTGTCCCGAATACAGGCAGGTATCCGTTCCGTTTCCCGTCAGCTCTCCCGTTAATACATATGCAGAATCCGTAATCAGCCTGAGCTGTCCCTTCTCGGACCTGTCCGGATAAAAATAAGTAGCCAGCCCACGGTAATCCTCATCGCTGATAATGACCACCTTAAGGCCCCTCTCCACTGCCTGCCTGAGGGCCGGCTTAAGCTGCTCTACAATTTCCCTGGGGGCCGCAAGATACAGCCTCATTTCACAGCCGGAAATCATGTTAAAAGCCTTGTCCCGGATATTCTCCGCTCCCTGTATGGTCAGATACCCCTCTTTATTACCGCTTAACTTTGGCATATGGGCAAGCAGATAATCCCGGTCGGCCTCCAGCCGCCTTAGCTGATTCTCCATAAACTCTTTTGGCTGCACCGCTTCATAATAGGTAGGCGTACCCGACTCAAGAATCATGGCCGCTCCCTTATCCGCAAGTACACTGAGGGCACCGTACACATTGGAGCGGGAAATTCCCGTCAGTTTGCTGGCCTCGTATCCGGTCAGCCGCCCCTTCTCCATAAGGCATAGATAAACCATCGCCTCCTGCCGGCTAAGATGAAAATGTGTCAGTTTTTCAATAACATCCGTTTGCCTGTATTTGTCCATATTTGCCCTTCAAACAATAGTAGTTTTTTTTAGTACTACGGTATTAGCTTACCTCTATCCTGTCCTTTTTGTCAAGCAAAAATTTCAGGCATAAAAAAACAGAGATAAATCCCTACGGTTATTCTAAACCTGGATATACCTCTGATTCCTTATTTTTCTTTTGTACAGCTTCCTCTTAGACAGAGCTACAGCCTGCTTCCTCTGCTGACGAAATGCTGTTATCTTTAACTATTTTCTATCTGCCAGTCTATGGGACTTACTCCATGACTTTCCAAAAAAGAATTTGCCTGACTGAAATGCCTGCAGCCAAAGAATCCCCGGTATGCCGACAGGGGGCTTGGATGAGGCGCCTTCAAAATCAGATGCTGTTTATTGGTCAGCATTGCTGCCTTATTCTGCGCCGGTCTTCCCCACAAAAAGAAAACCACCGGCCTGTCCAGCTCATTCACCGCCTTAATGACTGCATCCGTAAACTCTTCCCAGCCATGCCCCTGATGGGAATTGGCCTGATGGGCCCGCACCGTTAAAACCGTATTCAAAAGCAGCACTCCCTGGTCAGCCCATTTTTTCAAATAGCCGTTGTTGGGGATATAGCAGCCCAAATCAGAGTTCAGCTCCTTATAGATATTCTGCAAAGACGGGGGAATATCCTTTTGCTCAGGCAGTACGGAAAAACTCATTCCATGAGCCTGTTTTTCATTGTGGTAAGGGTCCTGCCCCAATAAAACAACTTTAACCTCCTTTAAAGGGGTAGAATGAAAAGCGTTAAATATATCCTCTGCAGGAGGATAAATGACATAACGGTCATATTCATCTTTTACGAATTGAAATAACGCCCGATAATATTGCTTCTTAAATTCCGGTTCCAAAACGGCTAACCAATCATTACTTATCATTGCCATAAGTCACCCTTTATCCTTCTGTCGGTTCCTTTATCTTTTATATACGGACAGAAATATTCTGCCTACGCAAATACTCTTTTACCTGTAAAATCTCCAGCTCCCTGAAATGAAACAGAGAAGCCGCAAGAGCAGCATCCGCTTTGCCAATGGTCAAAGCATCCTTAAAATGCTCAAGTCGTCCCGCTCC
>JBNMJJ010000241.1:0-4258 GCA_050873745.1 Lachnospiraceae bacterium
ACTGTGAGGGCTACTCCGCATCCAAGGGACTTTTTTCCGCCAGAAAAGCAATTATGCAGTATATGCAGAATAAAAATGTGCCCAACGTCACCATAGAGGACGTTTATACGGGAAACGGGGCCAGTGAGCTGATAAATTTAAGTATGTCGGCCCTTCTCGACTCGGGAGACGAGGTTCTGGTTCCCTCTCCCGATTATCCCCTGTGGACTGCCAGCGTTACCCTGGCAGGAGGTACAGCCGTTCATTATATTTGCGATGAAGAGGCAGAATGGTATCCGGACATCGATGATATTCGGAAAAAAGTAACCGACAGAACGAAGGCCATTGTCATCATCAATCCCAACAATCCTACAGGGGCCCTGTACCCAAAAGAGGTTCTGCAGCAGATTGTGGATGTGGCCAGAGAGCATCATCTGATTATTTTTTCCGATGAAATCTATGACCGTTTAATCCTGACGGAGGATGAACATATTTCCATAGCTTCTATGGCGCCGGATTTGTTTTGCGTAACCTTCAGCGGACTGTCAAAATCCCATATGGTTGCAGGCTACCGTATCGGATGGATGGTGCTGAGCGGGAACAAACGCATTGCAGAGGACTATATTCAGGGAATCAACATGCTTTCCAATATGCGTCTGTGCTCCAACGTTCCCGCCCAGTCTATTGTGCAGACGGCGCTGGGAGGCTACCAGAGTGTGAAAAATTATGTTGTGCCGGGAGGAAGGGTGTACGAACAATGTGAATACATTTACAAAGCCCTGAATGACATTCCGGGAATCAGTGCGGTAAAACCCAAAGCAGCCTTTTACATTTTTCCGAAGGTGGACGTTAAGCGGTTCAATATAGTGGATGATGAAAAATTTGCCCTGGATTTGCTGCGGGATAAAAAGATTTTGATTATCAACGGAAAAGGCTTCAACTGGCATGCCCCGGACCATTTCAGAATCGTTTACCTTCCCCGAATTGAAATTCTGGAAGAAGCGGTGGGAAAAATGGCGGATTTCTTCAGCTACTACAGACAATAAGCAAGAACATAACAGAAGACCCTTAATTTGTCTTTCTTGTCTTGAAGGAGAAGAAAAAATAAGGTATGATTAAACATAAGAAGTAAAAGCCAATCAGGGGAAAAGGAGACAGGATGCAGGGGCTGCTACAGGATATTAAGAATCAGGATTTCAGGCAGATTTATCTTCTCTGCGGAGAAGAGGCCTATTTGCGAAAGCAGTACCGGGACCGTCTCAGGGAGGCTTTGCAGCAGGAAGGGGACACCATGAATTCCCATTACTTTGAAGGGAAGAATACGGTGGTGGGGGAGGTTACGGATTTGGCGGACACCCTGCCCTTTTTTGCTCCCAGACGGGTTATCGTGGTGGAAAACAGCGGCTGGCTCCAAAAGGGCGGAGATGCCCTGGCGCAGTACTTGCCTAAGCTGCCGGACACTACTTACCTTATCTTAGTGGAAGCCCAGGTGGACAAACGAACCAAACTATACAAGGAAATCAAGAAGCTGGGAAGAGTGGCTGAATTTTTGGTTCAGGACGAGGAAACCCTGAAACGCTGGATTCTGGGTATGCTGAAAAAAGAAAACAAGCAGATTACCGGGGCTACTTTGCAATATCTTTTGACCCAGACCGGGACGGAAATGGACCAGATTAAGAATGAGGTGGAGAAGCTTTTGTGCTATACTATGGGCCAGTCGGAAATTACCAAAGAGACGGTGGACCAGATTTGCACGAAGCGGATTCAAAACCATATTTTTGACATGATAGAGGCCATTGGGAAAAAAGAGCAGAAAAGGGCGCTCCAGTTGTATTATGACTTGCTTATATTGAGGGAGCCTCCTTTGCGGATTCTGGCGCTTATGGGCAGGCAGTTCAATTTTCTTTTGCAGATTAAGGAATTGAAGAACAAAGGCTATTCTCAGGCGGCTATGGCTGCCAAAACCGGACTGCACGGTTTTGTGGTGGGAAAGTATGAGCGGCAGGCTGCGGGATTCAAAACGGAGGAACTTAAGAAGGCTCTGGAGGCCTGTGTAGAAGCGGATGAGCAGGTGAAGCGGGGACAGATGACGGATACCATGAGCGTTGAGCTTTTGCTTGTACAGTACAGCCGCTGAAGCGTTGATGAGGCAGGGAAAGCCGCTGTTTTACCGGGAAAAAGGAGGGTTATCGGTATGAGCTATAGGGGAATCGTTATATTTGCAGTGGTCTTAATCGTGGTGAAAATAATTATGGAAAAGGGTGGGAGCACGGCAGGAGCAGGTAAAGGCCAGAAGAAAGCTAATGGCGGAAACCTTTCCCATCAGAAGCGAGGCGGACAGAACAGGTCAAAAGCTTCTTCGTCAGGGGCTTTTCGGCCCAATGCTTCTTTGCCCAGCGCAAAGCCCAATGTTTCCGGTCAAAAAAGACATCAGCCCACAAAGAATATTCCGGCCCGTCTGGCCCGGCAGGAGGAAATCGTTACCGGACGCAGCGGCTACATACAGCAGGATAACTATAAGGGAAAGAGGACGGTGGCTGTCCGGATGATGGAGGGTGACCCGGTGCCGGAAGGCTATCGGGGAATTGCCTGCCATTACTGTGGGGCGGTGAATCTGGTTAAGAAAAACTCACCGGCAAAGCACAGTTGTTATTTTTGTCGGGAACCCATCGATTAATGGTCAAAAAGTTTAAAGAGAAAGAGGTGCAGAATATGGCGGTAGGCGTATTTTTTGGAGAAGGATATGAGGAAATTGAAGCTCTGACGGTAGTGGATTTACTGAGAAGGGCCGGAATTTCCACGAAGATGATTTCCATTACGGGGAAAAGGCAGGTGACCGGCTCCCACAAAATTACGGTGGCAATGGATGCCATTCTGGAGGAGGTTGACTTTCAGGAAACGGACATGATTGTATTGCCGGGAGGAATGCCGGGAACCCGCAATCTGGAGGCCTGCGAACCTTTGATGGAGCAGGTGAAGGCTTTTCATGCTTTGGGAAAGCCCATTGCGGCTATTTGTGCGGCACCCACCATTTTCGGGCATCTGGGCCTGTTAAAGAAACAGCCGGCCTGCCGCTATCCGGGCATGGAGGGAGAACTGACCGGAGCGAAGGTGACCAGTGAGCCGGTGGCCAAAGGAGAGCAGATTATCACCAGCCGGGGGATGGGAACGGCCATCGATTTTGGGCTGGCGATTATCGAGTATTTTCAGGGCAGACAGGCGGCGGAGGAAATGGCGGGAAAGATTGTATATTCCTGAAAACGAATAAAAAACAAAAAAAGCCCCGGGGATTCCCCCGGGACTTTTAGCAGATAAATTTTGAATTCTGACAAAGAAAATTTATTTCCCTGCAGCAGCTTATTTCATCTGCTCTTCCTGTCTCTTAATCATACGTCTAACCATCTCACCACCGATGGAACCTGCTTCCTTACTGGTCAGGTCACCGTTGTAACCTTCCTTTAAGTTGATGCCTAATTCAGATGCCACCTCAGTTTTGAAACGGTCCATAGCTGCCTTAGCTTCAGGTACTTCCATAGAATTACTCTTGTTAGTCATTTTGTTTACCTCCATTTTGTTGGTTTTTTTAGTTGATTTATTTTCAGAAGATAAGTGATTACTTAAAGCACTTATCTCCCTTTAGGACATCCGCACTCTTTTCATCGCTCATCTTGGTATTATTGTGTGCAGATTCTGTTTTGTTATGTTGGAAATTTTTTCAAAAAAATAACTTAAAATGTGAAGCACCCAATTCCGGCCTCAATTCCAGAAAAAAACACTGGAAATAAGTCTTTTTCTATGGTATAATTGTCAAACGATTGTGGGCTGTTGCAGGCATCCATGAGTGCAGGCACTCATAAGAAGGAGAAAGAAAAGGACAGAGAGAAGCTTTTAAGGAGGAAATAGATAAAATGAGCTTACAGGTAGAAAAATTAGAAAATAACATGGCCAGGCTGACCATCGAGGTAACGGCAGAGGAACTGGAGAAAGCGATTGAGAAAGCCTTCCAGAAACAGAAGAAGAATATCAGCATTCCCGGTTTCCGCAAAGGTAAGGTGCCTCGTCAGATGGTGGAGAAGATGTATGGCAAAGAGGTATTTTATGAGGATGCTGCTAATGAGTTGATTCCTGCGGCTTATGGAAAGGCTTATGATGAGTGCGAAGAAGAAATCGTTTCCTCTCCCCGCATCAGCGTAGTGCAGTTGGAATCCGGAAAGCCCTTTATTTTCACTGCTGAGGTTGCGCTGAAACCGGATGTAGAGCTGGGACAGTATAAAGGCAT
>JBNMJJ010000242.1:0-4235 GCA_050873745.1 Lachnospiraceae bacterium
AAGGAGGAGTTACTAATGAAGAAAATAATGGGATTTTTTATCTGCTCTTTATTATTGATAACTCTATTCATCTATTCTTGCAGAACTAATAACAGCTATAATAATACTGATTCGTATGACAATATGAATATAAAAATATGCAGTATTGGCAATAAACAATCAATCCACACACTTCTCTAGACTTCATTATTTATCAATATCTTCTCCGTACCATTCGTAATAAAACTCCTGCAGGTTTTCCATCTGCTGCCTTTTGTTCATCAGTTTTAAAAGCTGGTAAGCCTGCAGATACTTTTTTTTACTGGCACTTCTATCTCCGCACTTCCTATCCAAAGTATAGATTTTTTGTCCCAGAACAATCCCCAGATTAAGCCCTTTTTTACATTCCAATTCAAACCGAATCGTTTCATCACAACACTCATATGCCTTATCAAAGCAATTGCATTCTTCATAATTAAAGCAAAGATGTTGGCAGATAAGCGCTACGGCCACATAATGATATTTTAAATCCACCTTACTGTTCTTAAATCCATTTACTATTTTCTCTAATACTATTATGGCCTCTTTCTTTCTATCTAACTGTCCATAACATCTGGCAATATAATTTATGATAAAAGTCTCCATTCTGCTCAGAACAACTTCATCAACCTGTATCAGCTTAAGGTTGCTCCGTGTCACCCGCAGCGCTTCCATACAGCCTTCTATAGCTTCCTCTGCCGTTATTCTTCCCAGTTCTTTTGCAAAGAGTACGTCCATATATTTAATATATTGCTGGTTTTCTTTCCATTTAAGGGATAGCTTTTCCTTTAATTGCTGGTACAACTCTTCCGCCTCCGCTTCACGATGATGATGATTTAACCAGGCAATCTCTCGCTCCAGCTCCAACAAGTAAAAGTCTTCCACAACGATACGGGTAGTGCAAATATCCCGGTCAATTTGTAAATACTCTTTCATTTTACGGAAGGTTCCTGCCTTTGGCTTACACTTTCCGCTCTCAATTCGGGAAATGGTTTTCTGGTCAATTTCCAACACATCCGCCAGTTTTTCCTGGGAGTGTTTTACCAGCTTTCGCTCCTGCCCAAACAGTTCAGAAATCAGATAGACCTCCGACTGACGGTAATTTTTCCATAAGCCGATATTTTCCGTTTCCCATACCTGTCCATATTCTTCATATAGCTGCTTTAAGGCATCTCTCTGTTTTTTCCATTCTATGTATGTACTTTCGTCCCTTTCTTTTGTCAGAAAAAGAATCCGCTCCAAGAATTGCGGAAGATGCAGAAGAAGTCCGTTATCGGTCAATATCTTTTCTCCTTGCAGAGTATACCGCAAAGCCTCCTGAAAATTTCCCTGCCTTATTGCAACGGTTCCCAGGACCCAGACAGCCTTACTATATACATTTGCCCTGACTTCCTCATCCCTGCAAATCCGTTCAATATAATGAAGTATGCGCCTGCCTTCTGCCTGGACAGGAAAACCTTCGGTCTCTGTTTTTTCCCATATCCATAATAAAAGCAATACCAGTTCTCCTTCTCCCAAAAGACACTTATCCAGGTCGCATAAAGAAAAGTTTCCTGTAGTTTCCTCCAATGCATTTTTAAACAAGGTTTGCGCCTTCTCGTGATTTTGCTCCTTTTCCGAAAGAACTACCGCCTGCATTTTAAGTATATATTGACGGTGAAGCCCTTTCTCAGCCTCCGGCAGGCTCCCATAATAGGCAAGCGCATTGCTAACCTCAATGTAATCTCCCTGCTCCAGATATTTTTCAACAATCTCCCGTAAATAATAGATTTCATAATCTGTTTCATTATACAGAAACTCCATCTTATTTACCGACTTCCCCAACCGCTCCAGTAGTCGCTCAAGCACAAAAAAATCCGGCAGCCTTTCGCCATGCTCAAGTCGTTGCAGGGCGGATGCTGAGCAAACCCCATCTGCTAACTGCTGTAAACTTATGTTTTTTTTGTTACGTTCATAATTAATTAACCTTCCTAGTATTTTTTTATTCATGACCGAAATCCCCTCTTCTTTCGTCTATGTTGAATTTTATATAGAAATCTCTCTTTATTGCCTGAGAGAGTAAAATCAATTTTTCAATTATAGGAATATTCCGAAACTTTTGATAAATTATAATCTGCATGAGTCGTGTATAGACATCAATCAAAGGAATTTCTCCACTTTCCATCTATATATTCAAGAAATGGTTTCCTTCGTACCTCTTCCTTATTTTTCAAATACCATTCGTATGCTTATCTCAAACCCATACATACCCCAAAAACTATTTTTTCCAAGTTCAGTATTTTCTGAAAATGGTTGAGCGCAATACTCCAGGTATACAGCACTGGAACTAAGCATTATGTACTCACCAAAGCCGCCTAATCCATCCAGTAAACAGTTTATATCTTTTGATGTATACGCTGTTATATCTAATACAATATCAAAGTAAATGTCCTTAAGTTGTATGCCCAAATTATGTCTATCCACCTCTATTAACGTTGTGTTTGACGGCTGCTTTTTCGTATTCCTGTTCATCACATAAACATTATATCCCTTTTTCACATAATATTCAGCTACATAACGACTTACAAAAACAGTTCCTCCTGTTACAAGAACATTCTTCATTATTTCCTCCTGATTTTTTAGCTTCCTACTCTACCATCGCACCAAAAGTCTCCCCTACAGTCGCCAGCCTTACCGCAGCCCCTTCCATGTACCCGGTAGTTTCCGGATACCTGTCGCAGACTACCCAGGTTTCTTCTTCCCAGCCTAAAATTCTTGCTTCCAGCAAACCCCCGCCTTCTGCCTTCTGCAGTTTTACGGCATCTCCTCCGCCATCCCTTCTATCATACACTGAATAATCCCGGTTTTCTCTCTGACCTCTGCCTTGCCTGCAACACTGCCTTTTTTCGCTTCTATTCCCAACTGCTGTATCAAATCATTGGTAAATGCTTCATCCCCAGGCATACAGTCATTTTCCACCAGGTAATCCAGATAAGACAGCAGGTTTTTCGAACGATGAAAAATCAGAAAGGTACTGTCCGCATACTCCGGCGCTACCCAGCCCTCTTCATCCACGGTCATGCCTCCGGCAAGGGTTATTTTCTCCGGTTCATGGGCTAAAAACTCATAGTTCAGCCGATACACTTCCAGAGTCATTCCACCAATGTCATCATAGGTATAGGCATGCACCAAAGACTGGATTCTCCAATTACTGTAGCCCTCCTGCATACTCATATATTTCTGGTCTACAAGCTGCTTTGCCGTCTCCAGCACCACATCAGGAACATGAATCCCTCCCACCGCCATTCCTCTGTCCGCATCATACTCCGCTGCCAGAAGATTCTGGGGAAGGAACTCCAACAGATTCATTTTTACCTCCGTTAGTCTCGGTTCTCCTTCCCCCAGCCAAATGTCCATGCCAAGCTCGGTATAGCCTCCCCCGGAAACATCAAAGGAGTAGGTCTTACCTCCCTCCCAACTGTTGCTCTCACTCTCCTCGGGTAAATAATGTGCGCTCATTCCCCCAAAGCCCTCTGCCTCTATCCTTCCGCTGATAAAAATATGCCACTGGTTATCTCCCTCAGGAATCCTGAAGGCAACCTTTCCCGCTGAATAGGCAATGCTCCCCACAAGCTCATCCATCAGCTCTTTCTCCGGCAAGGCGACCGCCTCGTTTCCCGTTTCCGTCTGCCTGCTTACGCTTTCAGCCGAAGTGGCAAAAAGAACCACTATGGAAATCACCACTATTGCACTGACCAGAAGAATCCCTCTGGTGATTTTCTCCGTTTTCATGATTGCCCTTATCCTTTCTTCAATCGCATTTTTACTGAAATTATTGTAAAGAGGCGTAATGCCGTTTTTCTTTTCCTCCATCCCAATCAGAGTTCTTGCATAAGCAGACCGCAAAGCTTCTCCCAACCTTCGCACAACACATTCGTCGCAGGCCAGCTCAATGTCTCTGTTAAAAAGAAGGTACATCAGCCAGACAAAGGGATTGAACCAGTGGATGCACAGTGCAATTACGGCAAACAGCTTAACCACCATATCAAAGTGGCAGATATGGATATATTCGTGCAGGAGAACGTATTTGAGCTGCTGTCTGTTTTCCCAGTCTGTTCCTTTGGGCATCAAAATAACCGGCCTGAAAATCCCATAGGTCAGGGGAGAAAGGATTTGGTCTGTCTGCCTGATTCGGACAGGACGTCTCAACCGATGCTCCTTCAGCCATTGAACGGTAA
>JBNMJJ010000243.1:0-4224 GCA_050873745.1 Lachnospiraceae bacterium
CTGAAGGGTTTGGTAATGTAATCATCCCCACCGCTGTCCAGTCCCCGGATAATATTCACCTCTTCATCAGAAGCCGTCAAAAAAATAATGGGAATCCGATTATTCTGTTTTCTTATCCTTTCACATACTTCAAAGCCTGTGCCGTCCGGCAGAGTCACATCCAAAAGCAGCAAATCATATTTCATGATATTTGCTAAGCCTCTCACTGCCTCCTCCACCGTACGGATGACATCCACTTCAAATCCGTTTTTCTTCAAGGAATATTGAAGTCCGTCTATCAGGCTCACATCATCTTCCAATAGTAAAATCCTGTTCATTCTTTCTCTTCCTCCAATGCACATTATTATACTTTGCCGGAGGGAAAGAAACAAGCCAGGCTACCCCAAAACTCACTAAGAAATCACCGCATTTTGCCGTCTGTATGTATCGTTATCTTTTCTGCATAATTCCCCTTCAATCCAGGCCAGCTTTTTCTCCAATTCCCTAATTTTTTTCTCATCACCATTTGCCGCTTTTAGCTGCTGCTCAATCTGCTTCTTTTCCTCCTTTAGCTTTTCAATTTCCCGGTCAACCTTATCTGTATTTGTAGTACACTTTTTGGCTGCCTGCACCCTTTCTAAATACTTACTTTGGTAATCCCTGTAATTACCGCTTATTTCCATTGACATAAACCAGTCCTCCTTTCATTGACAGCATTTGTACATCCATGCTTCTACTTGTTTTTCGCCACCAATTTTATCTTATTTAACCTGTTTGCTGTGAGATGCGCTCAGGCTGCTGTGAAATGTTCACAAGAACACTTAAAACAAACACTTCCCCTTCTGTTCTTATTTCCATCGCTCCATGATATTTTTCTGCAACCATCCTGATATTTGCAAGCCCGGTTCCTCTGTGAATGTTTTTCCTTCCGTTATAGCTGTTTTCTATTTCAATAAGAAGAAAATCCCCCTGTACTTTTCCTGTCACATGAATATATTTCTGTTCTTCATTACTGATTTGGTTACAGGCAGAAACAGCATTATCCAGTGCATTTCCTAAAAGAATGCTAAAATCCGTATCACTGATGCCGCAGGGATATGGTATCCACATGGAACATTTGACCTCTATCCGGCTTTCCTTCGCAATTCCTAATTTGTTTCCAATCAGAATATCAAGTACCGGATGATTGGTACTGACCGGAAACGATATATCTGCTGCCCCATTCTGCATCTGTGCTATGTACTGTAATGCTGCTTCTGTTTTTTTATTCTCCAACAATTCTTTTACAACTGTTATGTGATTTTTTATGTCATGCCGAAACGATTTTGTTTTTTCATAACGCATTTTTGCTTCCGATACATACTGCCTTAAAAAGTGTGCCTGCTCCTCTAATAATGCAGCTTCTTCATTCAGTCTGAAACTTTCCGTCAGTTTTTTATAAGCAGACATTATGCAAAATAAGCTGGCTATTCCCAATACCTGTACTGGCAGTATTTGATATGGATTGACATCTGGCAGCCGCATATTATCTTCTATGATAATCGTATTTCCATAAATATTTATATTGATATACTCACTGGTTAAAAATATCAGCAAAACCGGCATCAAGGTCATAACCGCATATTTTCTACCAATAGCTTCATCCCATGCACAGCATTGTAATACAGCCTTATAACACACCGCTGACAACATAATCGCCAGTATATTTCCTGCTCCCATTAAAATAAAACACAAAAATTTAAAATTTTCTTTAAAAAGAACGGAACACAGAATACAGGATAATGAATTAAATAACCCAAAACACAAATTCATAATTCCAACCGTTACAACTGCATACAAAACAGCGGAAATGAGGCTTGTTTTACAGAATAATTTTCCTGCTGCCATAAGAAGTATGATAAATAAAAGTAATGCAAAAGTACTCTCTAATTTAAAAATTGTCAAAAAAATCATGCCAGATATTGCGAACAACACATAATATACAGGTTTTACTTTTTTCAGCAAAAATGCTGTAAAAAAATGAAATTCCAGAAGCATTTCAAGGCTCCCCATAACATATACGTTAAACAAGTCAAAATAGTCGTTCATCTTATCATCTCCATTCTTTCATGTACTGTAAGACCACATTTGAAAATTCTTTATTTCTAAGACGCGATACTGGTATTTCCTTTCCGTTCATCATATATGCTGTATTGTTTTTGTAACTTTTCAGATAATTCAAGTTAATCAAATAGCTTCTGTGGCATTTAAAAAATCTTCTATCCAACCTCTTTTCCAGACTTTCAATTTTTTCGTAATAATCAATAACTTCTCCCGACTCAAGGTGCAGATACACCTTTCTGTCTATACTCTCACAATAGATAATATCCTGAAAGGCAATAATACTACTTTCATATCCCCTTTGAACTAACAGGCTGGCATTCCCCGCATCCTGCATAGAAAGAAAAAGCCTTTCCATTGTTTTCTCAAAATTCTCCTCTTTTATGGGCTTTAACAGATAATCAAATGGCTGGACTTCAAAAGACTGAAATACCATTTCCTTTAAAATGGTTACAAATATCAGGAATCCTTTGTAATTATGTGCTCTTAACCGCCTGGCAGTCTCAATTCCGTCTATCTTCTGCATTCCAATATCCAGAAAAAGAATATCTATTTTCTGATTGCTTCTTAACAATTCCTCTCCCGAAGAATATTGCAAAACAGATGTATCAATATTTTTTCTGTTAAAAAAATCTTTTATCATTCTTTTAAGTTTCTCTGACATATATTTTTCATCATCACAAACAGCAATACAAATCATAGAATCATCCCTTCCTTAAAATAAATATTTTAGCATTTCTTATCTGCTCAATCCATAATCATAGCGTTAAATGTATTTGTATTGATGTAGAATGCCGCTTCTTTTTCTTTCACATCCAAATTTTTCAAAAAAGGCTTGACAAATCCAAAAATAGGAGTATACTACGAACCATAAAGCAAAGGTGCTTTGGATGACCAGTCCGAAGCGCCTTTTTTTGTGTTATCAGGAACTTTCCGTATCACAAAAAGCCCTTTGGGCAGGATTGCCGTGGCGTAAATTTGCGCCGCTAAAAGGCCCGCCGTCAGACAGCAGGCTCACAGCCCTCATACGAAAGGAGTTTATCATGATGAAAAAAAGCATTCCCCAACTGTTCGGAAGTCTCGTTTTTAATGACCAGGTTATGCGTGACAAATTACCCAAGGATATTTACAGGGCCTTAAAAAAGACCATTGAAAATAATACACATCTGGAGCTGGACGTTGCCAATTCCGTAGCCGTAGCCATGAAAGAATGGGCCGTTGAGAACGGAGCTACCCATTATACCCACTGGTTCCAGCCCATGACTGGTTTTACCGCCGAAAAACATGACAGCTTTGTCACTCCTGTAGGCGACGGCCAGATTATTATGGATTTTTCCGGAAAAGAACTGGTAAAGGGCGAACCGGACGCATCCAGCTTTCCCTCCGGAGGTCTGCGGGCCACTTTTGAAGCAAGAGGCTATACCAACTGGGACCCCACCTCTCCTGCTTTTATTAAAGACAAAACCCTGTACATACCCACCGCTTTCTGTTCCTACAGCGGAGAGGCACTGGATAAAAAGACTCCCCTTCTTCGTTCCATGGAAACCTTAAGCCGGGAAGCCACCAAGGTACTGAACCTTTTGGGAAACAAAGAAGTGACCAGCGTACACACCACCGTAGGCCCTGAGCAGGAATACTTCCTGGTGGATAAAGAATTATATCAGCAGAGAAAAGACCTTATTTTTACCGGAAGAACCTTGCTGGGTGCAAAACCGCCCAAGGGTCAGGAAATGGAAGACCATTATTTCGGTGCTTTGAAAACAAGGGTCGCCGCTTATATGCACGATTTAGATGAAGAACTTTGGAAGTTGGGCATCCCTGCCAAAACCAAACATAATGAAGTGGCTCCTGCCCAGCACGAGCTGGCTCCCGTATTTGAAACGGCCAACGTGGCTGTAGACCACAACCAGCTCACCATGGAGGTGATGAAAAAGCTGGCCGACAAACACAATCTGGTCTGTCTTTTACATGAAAAGCCTTTTGCCGGCATCAACGGCTCCGGTAAACACAACAACTGGTCCATCATCACCAATACCGGCAGCAACCTTCTGGATCCGGGCAAAACACCGGCAGAAAACACACAGTTCCTGGCATTCCTCACCGCTGTCATCAAAGCTGTGGATGATTACGCAGATCTTATGAGGA
>JBNMJJ010000244.1:0-4221 GCA_050873745.1 Lachnospiraceae bacterium
GGGCAGACCATGGCTTTCATGGTAATGGCTGCCTCTCAGGTGCTTCAGTCCTTCAATATGCGTTCCGAGCGTTCTCTCTTTGCCATTGGTATCTTTTCCAATAAACAGCTAAACTGGGCAGCTTTTCTTTCTCTGGCCCTTGTGCTGCTGGTATTGTTTACACCCCTGTCGGTGGCCTTCGGATTAATTTCCCTGAGTACTGACCTGTACCTGATTGCTCTGGGACTGATTCTGACACCTATGATTATCATGGAGGTTTCCAAGGCTCTGGGATTGATTCGGCACCGGGGATAGGGCCGGAGCCCGGGCCGATGGCTTTTGCTTCCCGGGTCGGCTGCTGTTCCTGCCCGGGCGGCACTTTTCCCCTCAGCCTACTGCTGCCCGCCGGGGAGCCGGGTGTTGTGCATATACTACAGACGGCAGGTGCAATCTTTAGCTAATTTCCCCGGTTGACTTCCCTCCGGCTTGGGTGTAGTGTTTTACTAAACGATTATCCTGGAAGGGGAAATTCTATGAAAATCAATCAAATAACCGCCGTCTATTACAGCCCCACCGGAAACACTAAACAGGTGGCTTTAACCATAGGAAAACAGATTGCTCAGGCTTTGCACATTCCGCTCAGGGAGTGCAGCTATACTCTGCCTGCCTCCCGTACAGCCCACTACAGCTTTTCTTCCACCGACCTGGTGCTTTTTGCTACTCCCGTTTACGCCGGTCGGGTTCCCAATAAAATGCTTCCCTTTGTGGAAAGCGGATTTACCGGGGGCGGGGCCCTGGCTGTCCCAATGGTCACCTTTGGAAATCGCAGTTTCGATAACGGACTGATTGAATTGCGTAATCTATTAGAAGCCAATGGGTTTCATACCATTGGGGCGGCGGCTGTTGCCACCAGCCATGTATTTTCCGACATGATTGCTCCCGGGAGGCCGGATGCTGCGGACTGGGAGATTCTGAAACAATTTGCCTCGGATGTAGCCTTGAAGGTACAGACAATGGCTGCCCTCCCTGCTGCCATTTCCGTTCCCGGGGACAATCCTCCTTTGACCTATTACACGCCTTTGGGTGTGGATGGGAAACCTACCGTTTTTTTGAAGGCAAAACCCCAGACCACAGCCTCCCTGTGCGACGGCTGCGGAATCTGTGCGGCAGCCTGTCCTATGGCGGCAATCAGCAAGGATGACCCTACTCAGGTTCCGGGCACCTGTATCAAGTGCCAGGCCTGCGTAAAAATCTGCCCCACCGGGGCGAAATATTTTGATGATGCGGCCTTCTTATCCCATGTAAAGATGCTGGAACAAAATTATACTGCACGAAAAGACCCCCAGGTGTTTATTTGAACACCCGGGGGTCTGCTTACTATTCTTTTCCTGGAAAAATTAGTATGTTTCATAATTGCACCTAACCTATGTTTAAGAATCTTTAATACCCCAATTTCATGCGGACTGACACATACACTGTATTTTTTAAGTCTTTGAACAAACAGCATATAGCATAATATGCATAATATATTGAAACTCCGTCTTACTGCCTCTGTTACATTTCTCTAGCTTAAACTCATTAATCGGCAAATCCACTGAAATCAACATACGGATAATCTCTATTAATTTCCTCTATAATTTTTGTATTCAAATTAATCCAACTTACACATTTATCAAGAATAATGGCATCGCTAGTGATTACATTACTAAGTTTTTCTAAAACCACATCAACATTGTTAATTACTTCCACTTGCACTTCAAAATTAAATTGATTTAATAGCTCTGTTATTCGATGACTCAATCTTCCCGAATTAGATACCGGAGCATCTAGATAAAATATCGCTTTATCTACCTTTTTGTTTTCCAGAATCTTACCAATCAATATAATTGCCGTATCCGTCTTGTCAATCAAGCGATATGTCCCTCTAAGTGCAGCCAAATCCCGAATTGTTCCATCCATGCACTTGAGCAATAGCGAATCTGATAAAGCAACTTCCAAAGTAATTATAGTATTAAATCCGTCAATATTTACCACACTTCCATGAGGAATAATTTTGACTTCTTTGCTTTCCCTCATTTTGATATTTTTTTTCGAAGAAATAGCTCTTACTAATGCTAATCTCTGTCGTTCTGATAGTAAATAATGATTTCCCACAAATGTGGATGCACCTTTTATATTATATCCTTGATTTAACAAATACTGTAAGTCTCGTCCGGCATCAAGTAATTTATTAAGGGCCTTACTACCAAACTCCTTTTGGTCATTTGGAGAATATCCCCTTTTCACAATTGTATCCATACTTCTACTTCCTTTACCGCTCCACTGAAAAAGTCTGCCAGCCTATATCCCTCTGAACGTAATTTTTGCCTCCCAGACGGGAGACATTGCCTGGCAAAACCGATTAAAAAAACATCATCTCAAAATCTCCCATAATATATTCTTTATAATTTAAAGAATCATTGATTTTTTTCCTTTCTGCCAAATCATTCTTTCACACATAAAATTCTGATAACCCGCTTTTGGGGAAAAAATAGTTTTATATTCGCACATAACTTGGGAAAACTTATCGAGGTCATTGTCATCTCCGTCAATAATTTTTAATATTCTCTTTAAAATTCGTTTTTACGGATTGTAAGAGCCATCTCCATTTTGTTCTAAACTAATGAACAAATAGTTGTTTTAATTCGTCCATTTTTCAATGCCTCCTTATGAATGCAAAGGGGTGTTACCTTTTTATCTTGCTTAATCTATTAATACCTCTTCTTGAACCATACTTCCATATTTATCTATTTCTGCTTGCCACATTTTTCTTAAATCATCAGTGATAGTATTGCCTCTTCCTTTTGCAATTAATGCCTCTTCCCTCTCTTTTATTGAACGTCTTGAATCTTCACTAATTATTTCGCTCTTACAACACTCAATGAATCTTTTTAAATTTTCTGTAATATACTCTGCTTTATTCCCCTTTTCATGGTCACAAAAATATATTTTACCTGCATCATCATTGCTTAAGCCAATCATAATATAATTTCCAAACGAATCACAAGCAATAGGGAAAATGTTTTTTTCTAAGCAATCTCCTAAGTCAACATCATCCAATCTCAACTTAACACCGCCTATGCCAAAAAAACCTCGTAAATCCGAAGAAATTTTCCCTGCTTTAAATTTAGTTTTTGGCGTATATCCCCCATTGTATTTATGCAAGAAATTTTTATATTGCACGGGCAATATAATTTCATATTGCTTTTCAATATTTATAATTTTTTCTTCTACTATTACAATTTGAAAATTTTGATATTAACATCCTTATTATTCTCCATTATTTATGTATACTATGTCCTCCAAAATGGGTAAATTCTGTATGGATATTTTCATCCGCTAATTGTAATATTCCAAATGCAATATCATAATATACGATATAGCCTTCTGGAATTTCAGTAATTCCGTAGTCCTCTTCCAGTATTGACAACATTTTATCGTTATCTTTACTTCTATCTCCAGTAAATTCTCCAATATCAACAGATTTAATTGTTGGATTCAAATATTCATCGGGAAAACTTGATATATCCGTCTATATATGGGACTGAATCACCTACTGAAGAAGTAGATGTCCAAATTTGCTTACCATCAATATTTTGTACTTCAATTAAACCGCCATTATCAAACCATTTTTTATATCCGGGGAATATTTAGGCTTATTTTCTTTAACAAATTGGGTAATTGTTCCTTTATATGTATCCCTCATATCATCCCAATTATTAAACTTAAGTGTATCCATACCATCCAGTTTCCGTATAGTTAAAACATCCTGATAATCCACCTTCTTTATCTTACCTATTCCCGCCAGTTCTGCTCTGGTCAGGCCAGATGTGCTTCCTTCCTCCGGCCAAGCTCTCCCACCATTCCTTCAAGGATTCCACTCCCGAAAATTTTCCAGTAGTCAAGCTCCTCCTGGTTCAGTATCTGCCACATCCCTTCCTCTGCCGCTCCACTGAAAAAGTCTGCCAGCATACGTCCCCCTGCACTCATGCCCCCCGGCAGCATCCCATTCAGGGCTCCGGTCGTGGCTCTGATTAGGGTTCCCTTTAACGCCGCCCTCAGGTATTCCTCCGCATGGCTGATTCGTCCGTTGAAAACATCCTCTATCCCCAGGCTGATGACCACTGCTCCTCCCGTGACCATCGCCGACAGCATGATTCCCTTGATGACCACCGGCGCCGCCCCCGCAGCCCCTGCCGTCAC
>JBNMJJ010000245.1:0-4216 GCA_050873745.1 Lachnospiraceae bacterium
CATACGGTGTTTGCCAATGATATAAAACCGGAAGCAAAAGCCGCATGGACAAATTATTTTTCTGGTAAGGGAATAGAGCCTGAAAATTACTACCTTGATAGTATTGTGGATTTAGTGAAATTACAAAAAGAAAATAAAATAAATATATTCCCTAAAAATATAGATGTGTTAATTGGTGGTTTTCCATGTCAAGATTTTTCTGTTTCGGGAAAAAGAATGGGATTTGGGTCTACAACAGGACACGATGGGAAGAAAATTTCTGCTGAAGAACCAACTGCCACGAATAGAGGGATGTTGTATATGTGGATGCGTGAGGTAATATCTATTACAAAACCCAAAGTGTTTGTTGCCGAGAATGTAAAGGGATTAACCAATTTGGCAGATGTGAAAGAAGTGATAGAACAGGATTTTGCATCGGTGTGCAATGGTGGATATATTGTGGTTCCGGCACAAGTGTTGAATGCTGGAAATTATGGTGTTCCACAAGGAAGGGAACGTGTGATTTTCTATGGGTTTAAAAAATCGGCACTTACACCGGAAGCATTAGAAGAATTGTCCAAAGAGGAAATATCAGAGCAGTATACACCATATCCGATTAAAACGCATTATCTTGATATAGAAGAAAAACAAGAACATATGAAAAAATATGTTACGGTGAAACAAGCACTAGAAGATTTGGTAGAACCTGAACAGTCAACAGATATAAGTCAGCAGAAGTATTCCAAGGCAAAATATATGGGAAAACATTGTCAAGGTCAGCAGGAGATTCGATTGGATGGTCTTGCTCCGACAATTCGTTCAGAACACCATGGTAATATTGAATTTAGAAGATTATCCAAGGAACATGGTGGTAAACATAAAGCGGAATTAAAGCAAGGATTAAGTGAACGCAGATTGAGCGTTCGTGAATGTGCAAGAATACAGACGTTTCCTGATGAATATCAATTTGTTATTCCAGCGTTGAATGGGAATAAGTCGGTATCTGGGTCAGAGGCATATAAAATTATTGGCAATGCCGTACCTCCGTTGCTAGGTTATCATATAGCGAAACGTCTTGAGGAAAACTGGAAATTATATTTCGGGGAGGAAAAGAAGTGATAATATCAACGAACAGAGAACCGTCCTTAGAAGAGTTTGAAATACTGTGCAATAATATGTGTAAATATATGAATGATAAAGCGAAAGAAGAGCCGGAGTATTATTTATCCAAAGGGGCACAAAAGTTGGAACCGGAAGTAAAACTGGCATTAGATATTGCGGCAAAGGGTACGAAATTTGAAAATACAATAGAAATAATTAGTGGACAGAGATTTCCGGATATAGTTGCTGCAAAATATTATGGAGTGGAGGTAAAATCTACAAAAGATGATAAATGGTCTATGATAGGTGGAAGTGTCGCAGAGGGTACAAGAGTTGAAAATGTTGAACATATTTTTATTTTGTTTGGAAAGATACATAAACCAGTAGAGTTTAGAACTCGTCGATATGAGGATTGCTTATGCGATATTGCAGTTACGCATAGTCCCAGATATAAAATTGATATGGAATTGAAAAAAGGCGATACAATATTTGATAAAATGGGTATCAGTTATGATGAAATGCGGAAATTGGACAATCCTATTGAACCTGTAGTTAAATATTTTCGTTCTATATTAAAGCCGGGTGAATCTTTGTGGTGGGTAAATGGAGAAGATGCAACTGCAGGCGAGACTCCAGCTAAGATTCGTATGTGGAAGACACTTTCAAAATCAGAGAGAGAGGAATTGATTGCTCAGGGTTTTGCGCTTTTTCCAGAATTATTTAGCAATAGTCCCAACAAATATGAACGATTTACATTGTGGTTAGTAGCTAATCATGGTGTAGTGTCTTCTTCTATGAGAGACCCATTTTCAGCTGGAGGAAAAATAGATTTTGAAGTAAATGGACGTTTATACCAACATTTACCGAAGAAATATGGTCAACTAGCAGCAAATAAAGATAGGGTAGAAGAAATCGTTATGACAATAGATGGACAGACATTAACTGCTACATGGCATGTAGTCAATACGGATTTTAAAAATAGAATGAAACATTGGATTGCGTTGGTAGCAAAATCGGCAGAAGCTGAAAATTTTGATGTAGAGCAGTTTTTAAAGGATTTGTTTGATGAATCAGAAGAATTATGATATTTGTTTAAGGAGACACTTGAATCAAAACTGATGGCTATTTTATAAATGCAAAACAGACAATTAAAAAATTAAGGAATCAAGGTAAAATAGCAGATATTGCAGTGACCAACGCTCTTGAATGAACTGATTTTACCAGAGAGTTAGGTGTGTGAATTACAAAAGATAAAAATTATTTCACGAACCCTTAAATAATATGTTATAATTCATCTTGACATTTTTTGGTGGGAAACGATGCTGCTACGCAGGGTTTTCTGTATTAAAAAGCTGTTAAAGCGGAAAATAAGGGGTAAGATGAAAAAATTTTTAAAACAGATAGGAAAAGCTGTCTGCTACACAGGTTTATTTCTGGGAATGCAGTTTTTAGCATTTATTATTTTTGGTGTTATCTATGTTGTACAGGTGTTCACCCTTCTGAACGCCGGATTCCAGCTTTCCCAGGAGAAAATAGTAGAAGGGATAATTACATATCTTCTTGAAAATACAGGTTGGATAGCCGTTCTTAGTGGTTTATTGACGCTTTTCTTTGCCTGGTTCGTTTTTGCCATACGAAAAAAGAAATTCCTGAAAGAAGCGAATCTGGTTGGCTTTTCCGGCAGGATGGTTTTGCCTATTATTCTTCTGGCGGTTTTTTCTGTTTTGATGATTCAATGCGCCTTTGAACTTTTACCTATACCGGAAGCATGGATGTTGGAATACGAAGAGTCCGTTGTAGGGATAATGGGAGGAAGCCTGATTTCCGTTATTTTGGCAAATGTGATTATGGCGCCCGTAGTAGAGGAAGTGATTTTCCGGGGCCTGGTTCTGTCCCGTTTACGCAGGGCAATGCCGACTGTTCTGGCAGTATTCATTACCAGCCTTACCTTTGGTCTTTTGCATGGACAGATTTTGTGGATTTGCTATGCTGCTCTGCTGGGGATTATGATGGGCTTTATTGCCATTAACTGTAAATCGACGCTGGCTTCCATGCTGTACCACCTGATATTTAATTTATTGGGCAGCTTTCCCATATTTGGTCTTTTACTGGGAGAGTCCAGAGAGCTGTTTGTTATCATGCAGGTGGTTTCTTTTGCAGTGGTTGCAGCGATGATTTTCCGACTGATACAGTTAGCCAGGAAGGAGGCAAAGCCTGGAAGGGAAACGAAGGAAAATACAGGGGATTGAAAAAAACCTCGTTGGATGGGAAAGCATCTGATGAGGTTTTTGATTAAATTTTTGCTTTTTGGCGGTGGAAATCAGGCTGTAAATGTGTAAAAGTGACCGCTCAAGGAGTTAAATGACCGCTTAAGGAGTTATGGTTGAAATCTGTGATAAGGTTTGTTACCTTAAAATAAAGGAGGGCAAGTCAGGGATTATTTATATGACATCCGTATGAGAAGCAAAGACATGTTGTTTTAAAAGAATTATTTGTAGGAGGAATGAGCATGAAGAAACTTACGGCCTCTTACCAGCAATAGGTGAAAAGAATGGAGAAAACAGGGAAAAGAGACTTTTTGCGGGAGTCATGGATATGGCTTACCATACTGATGGCGTATACCTTCGAATATATCAGATTCAAAGATGAGAAAAGTATGGGCAGCTATTTTTCCATTTATTTATTTGTATACATATGTGTAGATATTGTAAATAGTATGATGACCATAGAATCTGAAGAAATAAGAAGAAGGTATTTGCTGAACCAGCTTGTTCTCAGCGGAGTTTATTGCACCTATGAATATTTACGAGGAGAAATATTTGCCGAAAGTTTAATGGCGTCTTTTGCTTTGCTGGCCTGGAACCTTTTAACGAGCTTAAGGACAACGCTGAAAGCCGATGAAGCAGGGACAGGGAAAAAGGAAATAAAAGGCATCATTGACAAGAAAATGATATTTGCCGTATGTATTGGACTGATTATCTTTTTCTGGAAAAAAGAGATAATGGAAGAGGTACTACTTTCTTTTATGTATGCTTATATCATGGTGAATACTGCTCAATATGTCAAATCCAGCGAAAAAAACAAAAAGACGAGGTTACAATGGATTATTTGGCAGAGCGCTTTGAGCATTTTATAC
>JBNMJJ010000246.1:0-4208 GCA_050873745.1 Lachnospiraceae bacterium
CAGAAGAAGCAAAATGGGTAAAAGCAAAAAATGTACAGGATATTTCCGGTTTAACCCACGGTGTAGGCTGGTGTGCGCCCCAGCAGGGAGCATGTAAGCTGACCTTAAACGTTAAAGAAGGAATTATCCAGGAAGCATTGGTGGAAACCATCGGCTGTTCCGGAATGACCCACTCCGCAGCGATGGCTTCCGAAATTTTACCGGGAAGGACCATTTTGGAGGCGTTGAACACCGACCTGGTTTGTGACGCCATCAATACCGCCATGAGAGAATTATTCCTGCAGATTGTTTACGGACGTACTCAGAGCGCATTCTCTGAAGACGGACTTCCCATCGGCGCCGGTCTGGAAGATTTGGGAAAAGGACTTCGTTCCCAGGTGGGTACTATGTACGGTACTCTGGCAAAAGGCCCCCGTTACCTGGAAATGGCCGAAGGCTATGTAACCGGTATCGCTTTGGATGCGGACAACGAAATTATCGGCTATAAATTCGTAAGCCTCGGCAAAATGACCGACTTCATCAAAAAAGGCGATGACCCCAACACCGCTTATGAAAAGGCCTGCGGACAGTACGGACGTGTGGCGGATGCGGTTAAGATTATTGACCCCAGAACTGACAAAGAGATTTAATTTAAGAGGAGGAAACTGTAATGGCTTTATTTGAATCTTATGAAAGACGTATTGACAAAATCAATGCGGTATTAAATAGTTATGGTATCGCTTCTCTTGAAGAAGCTGAAAAAATCACAAAGGACGCTGGATTAGAGGTTTATGACATGGTAAAAGGCATCCAGCCCATTTGTTTTGAGAATGCCTGCTGGGCTTACATAGTTGGTGCGGCAATCGCTATTAAGAAAGACTGTAAAAAAGCGGCGGACGCAGCAGCAGCAATTGGTGAAGGCCTCCAGTCCTTCTGTATTCCCGGTTCCGTTGCGGATACCCGTCAGGTAGGGCTTGGACACGGCAACCTGGGAAAAATGCTTCTGGAAGAAGAAACCGAATGCTTCGCCTTTTTGGCAGGACATGAATCCTTTGCCGCAGCAGAAGGCGCTATCGGTATCGCTGAGAAAGCAAACAAGGTTCGCCAGAAACCCTTAAGAGTTATCTTAAACGGTCTGGGAAAAGACGCTGCACAGATTATTTCCCGTATCAACGGCTTTACCTTCGTGGAAACCGAATATGACCCTTATACCAACACCGTTAAGGAAGTATTCCGTAAATCTTACTCCGAAGGACTTCGTGCAAAAGTAAACTGCTATGGTGCAAACGATGTTTGCGAAGGTGTTGCCATCATGCACAAAGAGGGGGTAGACGTTTCCATCACCGGTAACTCCACCAACCCTACCAGATTCCAGCATCCTGTTGCAGGAACCTACAAGAAGGAATGTCTCGAACAGGGCAAGAAATACTTCTCCGTTGCCTCCGGCGGCGGTACCGGACGTACCCTTCATCCTGATAATATGGCGGCTGGCCCTGCTTCCTACGGTATGACCGATACCATGGGACGTATGCACTCCGATGCACAGTTTGCAGGCTCCTCTTCCGTACCTGCCCATGTAGAAATGATGGGCCTTATCGGCGCAGGAAACAACCCTATGGTTGGTATGACCGTAGCTGTCGCTGTTTCCATCGAGGAAGCTGCCAAGGCTGGAAAGTTTTAAGGAAACGCTGATTAAATTACCGCTTCCTTAAAAAAGTTGTAGTTATAGAAGGATGGTTACGGCCATCCTTTTTTCTTAGTAAGCAGCAAGAAGAGGTTATAATGGCAGAATATATTCACGTTAAGCATACCTTTGAACCGGTCTATGATGAACACTCCAGAATCCTGATTTTGGGCAGCCTGCCTTCCGTAAAATCCAGGGAACAGGGCTTTTACTACGGACATCCTAAAAACCGGTTCTGGAATGTACTGGCCCGGCTTTTGCAGTGGGAAACGCCGGTTAGCGTCGCCCAGAAGAAAGAAATGCTGTTAAAGAATCATATTGCCCTCTGGGATGTGCTGGATAGCTGCGACATCATCGGCTCCAGCGACAGCAGCATTAAAAATCCTGTAGCTTCGGATATACTGGGGCTGCTGTCAGAAACCTCCATAGAGCAGATTTATGCCAATGGGGGAGCCGCCGGAAAATATTACCGAAAGCTGGTTTTACCGCTAACGGGAAAGGAAATAACCATACTGCCGTCCACCAGCCCTTTGAATTGCAGGTTTTCCCTGGATGAGCTGGTAGAAAAATGGAGAGTGATTCTGAAATACGCACAAGAACAGTAAAAAGATACACGGTTTTTGTGCCAATCCTCCCGGGATGTGTTATACTACGAGAAAAGCCAAAGGGTGGGGAAAGGTTAAATATAAAAAATATGGAAAAACAGGTTGCAATTTTAATTGATGGAGACAATATTTCTCCCAAATATGCTGAATATATTAAACAGGAGGCCATGCGGATTGGACGGATTAAAATCTGCCGTCTTTATGGCTCTATCGATTCTTCTTCGGTAAAATCCTGGTACAAGGTGATGCCCCTTCAGGGAATAACCCCTGTGCTTCAAATGAGCTATGCCAATGGAAAAAGCATTGCGGACCAGGCTCTGACCATTGACGCTATGGACATCCTCTATACGGGAGAGGTGGATGCCATCTGCCTGGTCAGCAGCGACAGTGATTTCACCAAGCTGGCCTACCGCATGAAGGAGGCCGGAAAAACGGTCATCGGCATGGGAGAGCAAAAAACCAATGAATCTCTGGCAAAGGCCTGCGATGAGTTTAAACTGCTGGATTTGATTTATAAGGCGGTGGTGGCGGAAGGCGAGCTGGAGCATGAGCAGGAAGTCAAGGAAACCTTCCAGGACAAGAAGAAGAAGGAACACAAGAAAAAGAAGAAGATTTTTGGAACGGATATTCAGCAGCCTGAACACGAGGAAGAAGAAGCTATTTTGGATGAACCGGTAATCACTATTCCCACCGAGGACTTGATTATTGAGGATATTTTGGATATTCTGGATGAGGACTGGGAGCTTCTTGCCAAGGTGGGCGCATACATAAACAAACGCCGTCCTGGCTTCGATGTGCGAATCTACGGCTATCGGAATATGTCTGATTTTATCAAAAAGCATAAGAGTTCCTTTGAAATGAAAAAGGTTAAGGCGGAAGACAATATTCATGAGAATCTTTATGTCAGAAAGGTGCAAAGTGACTAAAAAAAGAGAAGAATGCCCGGGGTAAGGGCATTCTTCTTGCCTTTTCTATTCTGTACCGTCTTCTTCGGTGATAACCGAAGCATCCTCCGGTATTTCCCCCTGAAGAAGAGAAGCAATGTAGTTTACCCGCTTCATTGCACTTTGATAATGCTGTGAGGCGGCTGAAAGCAGGTTTTCATCATAGGCCCCGTCGGCATAGGCCTGGTGATAATAGTTGACTGCCTGAGTCATGTGCATGGAGGCATCGTCTGCCAACGTCTCTATGTTGGAAAATTCAGCAGGAACCTTTATTTCAGCCAGAAACCTGAACTGTTCCTCCATAGCGTCCAGATTGGCCAGCAAAGAAGCTACAGCATCCTCCGACTGGGCGGTAATCCCATTCAAAGATTCGCCGATAGCCGTAATCTGTGTATAAAACTGCGACATATTCTCTTTAAATTCGGTCAGTTCCTTCTTTTCACCGCAGCCGCACAAAAGCCCCAGGGTCAACAGGCTGATGATAATCAATAGTTTATGCTTAAACATGTTTGACAGTCCTTTCCTAAAAAAATACGAATCAATCCAAACTTACCGGTCAAGTTTCTTCTGTGAAAACATAAATCCCTACAAATGTACCATAAACAACAGAATTTCGCAACATTCTTTCTCCTTCCACATTTCACCAGATTTTTCCCCAAATATGGCTTACGGTAAACTGCATTTTCGATTTCGGGAAAATTACTGGTCATTTTTCAGTCCCTGTGATAAAGTAAAAAAAGTAAGTTACGAAAGGAATGATAAGATGACCAGAGAAGAATTCGCTCAATTAGCTGAAAAAAAATTGATTTTTTTAGATGGAGCCACCGGCTCTAACCTGCAGAAGAGAGGGATGCCCACCGGTGTATGTCCGGAATTATGGGTGACGGAAAACCCTGAGGTATTGCTCAAGTTACAGAGGGAATATGTAGAAGCGGGAACCAATATTTTATATGCCAGTACCTTTGGAGGCAACCGGATTAAATTGGAAGAGTACGG